>JBFEKK010000027.1:0-7667 GCA_041552675.1 Sulfurovum sp. | reverse complement strand
TTTAATGCTTCTACTTCCATCTAAAGCAAAAACAACTGTTCTAGGCGTTAATATATCTTTGATCTTTATCTTATCAAGAAGAAGGATATTTTCAATCACATCAGATTCTTGCTCTTTAAGCAGTCCCTCATCTTCACTATGTAAGGTACTCTGTATGAGTTCTTCTTTCGTCAAACTGGTTGTATCAACACCTCTGCTTATACGATTGGTCACAAAGAGTGTTAAAATGATAATAGGGTACGTTATCCAAATGAAAAAATGAATCACATATGCCGCCACAGGTGATAAAGCTTTCCAGTACACTGCACCTATGGTTTTAGGAATGATCTCAGACAAAAAAAGAATAGCAAATGTCAAGGCAATCGATACATAAAATACCGCACCTACTCCATAAATACTTTCAGCCTGTGCCCCCACAGCAGCTGCACCCAAAGTATTGGCAATCGTATTGAGAATTAAAATAGAAGATAAAGATTTATTTATATTAATTTTATGTCCTCTTAAAAGTCTTCCTGCGATAGGACGCTCTTTTTCAAGCACTGAAACATACGCCATATTGACAGAGAGTAAAACAGATTCTAAAATTGAACAGATGAAGGATACCAACACTGCTAAAGTAAAATAAAGAATTAACAAATCCATGTATAAAAAAATACCTTTATAATAATATCAAGGTCGCTAGACCCAAAAATGAAAAGAAGCCTACAACATCAGTTACCGTTGTAAGTACCACAGTACTTCCAATGGCTGGATCAACTTCCATTTTTTTGAGTAACAATGGCACCATAGCACCAAACAAACCTGCACTCAATAAATTGATGACCATAGAGAGTGCTATAACAATGCCAAGCATCCCTTTATCAAACCATATCGAGGCTATTATACCCATGATTATAGCAAAAAGGAAACCATTTGCAAGCGAGAGTATGACTTCTTTCTTTATCGTACGAAATGCATCATGCTGTGCAATGTCACCAAGTGCGAGTTGACGTACAACAACCGTAAGACTTTGTGTCCCTGCATTACCACCCATAGAAGCTACGATAGGCATCAAAATGGCCAAAGCAACAATACTTTGAAGTGTATCTGTAAAAAGGCCTATTACCAGTGAAGCGATAATGGCTGTGATTAGATTTACACCCAACCATACGGCACGTGATTTACCTGCTTTAAAAATATCTTCATCTTCTTCTGCCTCATCATTCACACCTGCCAAGTGGTACATCTGATCTGTAGCCTGCTCGTTAATAATGTCATAGATGTCATCTGAAGTGATACGCCCAAGGAGAATACCATTATCGTCTATGATAGGCATAGACGATAGATCATACTCTTGAAACTTCTGTACAATATCACGGATATCATCATGATCATATCCCACAATAGTCTTATACTTTTCAGGGTTTTCGTTAATATTCTCTTCTAGTGTTTGATCAAAATTAAAAACCAGAAGATGGTCTAAACCTATCCCATAACGTAAATTGTGTGCTTCATCTGTCACAAAAAGATAGTTCACATTTTCAAGTTCATCTTTTCTTCTTAATTCTGCAAACTCTCTGATGACATCATGTACTGTATGATGTAAATTAGCTGTATATACTTCTACTTGCATATACGCACCCGCTTCATTTTCATCATACTGTTTAAGCTTTAAAATATCTGCTTGATCATCTTCATCCAACTGATTAAATACTGCTTTAGCTATGCCTTTATCAACTTCTTCAAGCTCTTGCATAAAGTCTGTTTGGTCATCACTTTCCAGTTCAGCAACTGAATCTGCAAGTTCTTTTGTTGTAAAAGACTCAACAATATCTTCAAAATATCTATCCGGAAGTTCCAATGCAACATCTGCAATCAGCTCTCTAGGTATAGCCTGTAATGCTTCATGAAAACTTTTTTCATTTAGATCTTTAAGAATATTAGCTATCTCTGAGGGATGTAGTTCATCATGTGGATGGTCATTTAAATATTGTGTGAGTTTATCCATAGCCTGTCCCTTTGAAGCGTTGTATTGTGAAATTATACTTTATTAAATAAGTAGAATGGTTGAATTACTAAAAGAGTGTTAACGTAATAGAGTTAAAATAAAGTGTAAAACAAATGAGGAGTTACCTCATTTGTTTTATTTTACTGCTGTATCACACTTTTTAGTGGCGATACATGCTGGACAAAAGTTTGTAAGCCCTGCGATAAGTGGTATCACACCAAGGTAGAACCATGCATTTCCTGAGTATATACCGTAACCGATAAGTGCCAATCCTACCACAATTCTGATAGGTCTACATGTTGCTCTCCATGTATTTATATCCATATTATTTCCTTCAATCTATTTCTTTATATTGTATTATAAATAACTTAAGATTATATAAGAGTAAAAACATCCTTATATAATTCTTAAAAAGATTAGCTATTTTACCTTAAGTTAGAAAACCTTATCAAGTTATATATTATATAAGGTTTTCTGCTTTTTTGGATAGAAATTTCATAGAAGTAAAAGTGTTGTAAATGCTGACCAAATGAAGGATGACTTACTCAGATTAAAAAATGTATAAAACTCATCAAACTTTTAAAGTGTAATGAACTCTCCCGCCTCTTTCTTGATCTCTTGTTGTATCATCAAAGCATTTAGATAGTATTCTAATTGCTTTCTTTTAACCTCCAATGCCCCTATTTCACGTTGATTGATCTGAAATAGATCACTTGAACCAACTTCATATTTTTTATTTTCAACTTCTTCAAGTGACTCAACGATTTTCGTTTCTTTATGTCCTAAATCTATATTTTTATTTACAATATCTAATGAATACATTAAATTACTTAGATTCGTTTTCAATTCTAACAGTAATCGATTTTTTTCTTCTTCAAGTTGAGTCATGCCTTTTTGTATTTCAATCATCTTTCCCTTATAAGCGCGTCTTTCTAGTGGAATATCAAATTGTAGTCCAACTTTTATACCGTCTCCATAATTTATATCGTGAACTCCGTACGCAAAAAGATTTAACTTGGGATATTCCGATAAACTATTATAGGCTGTATCTAAATCCAATTTGGTTCTTCTAGACTCCAAAGCTTTAAGGTCCGGTCTATTCTTTAATGCTTTACTGATCATATTTTGGAAAATTATTTTTTCCTTCTTTAGCATTTTTAATGATGGTAGAACATACTTCATATCAAATTCTTTTTGAGACATGTTTATATATTTTAAAAATATCTGGAATGCCTGACTATAAGTGCTTTTTGTTCTGAGAACTCTTTGTTCACGATTAATGATTTGCTGTTTTGATTCGAGTATCGCAACATCTGAAAGATCTCCTGAAAGTACTCTTTTCTCAATAAAATCATTTCTTTTTATCGCTTTATGCAATAATCTTTTCTCAAGCTTTAGCACTTCACTATAATAGAGAAGTTGATAATATGAAGTTACAATATGAGCATATAAATTTCTCAAATTGTTTTGTGATTCAAATGTCGATCTAGTAGCATTTATTTTGGCAGAATCAAGAGTGTATTTTCGTTCATTCATTTCGTTCAATAGGGAAAATACAGGTACTTTCACGCCCACACGAAATTCTCCTTCACTACCGGTTTTAATATTGTTATATTCTTGAATGCCTTCAGCTTTCCTATACCCTACAATAAATTCTGTACCGTTTTCTGTTGGCTTGCTAAAAGAAATATCAGAAAATTCACCTGTACTTAACGGGTACTCTTTTTTATCATAGTCTACAGATAATTTCGTATCAAAGCCTCCTTGTGCTGATTGAATACGCGCTGCATCAATATATTGTTTTCCCACTGCACTGTAAATATAGGGGTTTTCTTCTGTTAAATAGTGTTTCATATGATCAACTGTAAAAATTTCTTTAGAAAAAGCATGATAAGAAAAAATACAAAGAACTATAAAGTATCGTAAAAATGTTTTTGTCATTCTTTTTTCCCCGGTGTGACCATGTTAGCAGGGAACGCATTCATCAAGCGCCAAAGTTCATACCAAATTGGCACACTTGACAAGGCAACCCATGCAGTTGCATTTGTACCTACACGAAGTTTTTCATAAGAGGGCCAAGGTTCATTTGGATCTTCAACAACATAGGCATAGAAAGCACCTTTCTCATGTAATATCGGATCAACTCTCTTAATAATGCCTCCAAAGGTACCAAATCTTATCACCGGCCATCCGGGAATGTGCAACACAGGCCATCCATGAAATCTAATCCTTACAGAGAGTCCTTCTTTCATTAACGGCATATTGAAGTCTGATACCTTTAACAAAAGTGCACTTGTGTTGACATCAGGAGAAAAACGTATGATAGGTTGGCCTTTTTTGATATACGTATTCTTATCATTTTCCAAAATTCGCATGACAAAACCATCTTTTTTTGAAACTACGGATGATGTTTCATATCTGGCTATCTTTGTCAAATGTTTTTCATAGTCTCTTTTCAAAATATTTAAGCGTGTTTCCACTCCTAACATATTGTTTTCAAGTGTTCTTATCTGATTTTCAATTTCTTCTAAAAAGTGTTGTTTTTCCTGTTGAATGATTAATAAATGACGCTTCTGCACCTCTATGTCAATTTCAATCTTATCGAATTGTGTTTTCGCATTAATATATTGATTCTCAGCTTTTTCATAATTCTTTTTTGATTCTATTTTTTGAATGTACAGTTGCTTTATTCTAGTAAAATGATTGAAGACGACTTCATAGTTTTTCTTTTCGGCTTTATATTTAAGCTGTAGACTTTTCAACTGTTCTTCTGCTTGAATATAACGTTTATCATAGAGTGCCATACGTAATCTTTTCTGATTCAGAAGACTGGTATCTTTTTGTTTGAGTACAATGAGTTCATTTTCTGTATTTTCATGTTGTTGTTCGAAATCCTCTTTCATTTTATACACACGTGTTTTGTAATCTTTATCAGGGTCGATCATATCAAACAGTTTCATCCCTTTGCGTACATGTTCATTCTCTGAAACATAAAAGGTATCAATAAAGCCATCAATAGGAGCAGAAATAGACTGTATTCTCTGAGTGGGGTCATACGCGATCAATGTACCTTCACCCTCAACTGTCTGTCTCCAGGGTAGAAAAAGAATTGCTATAAAAAAAAGTATAAGATAAAAAGTAAAACGTCCAATACGATTCACAAAAGGTTTTGTCTTAACAAGTTTCAACGAATCAAACTCAAATCTATCCATGTCTCTTATTCTCCAACCCTACTGACAGCTTATTGACTTTATAAAGTCCTTCGATCATATCATAAATATAATCAAGCTGCTTTGCAAATCCTTTTAATGCATAAGTAATAGAGGTAACAATAATTTCAGCTGCAACAAATTCCCCCAAAGGAAGACTGCCATTAATGACAAGATAGCCTCCTATGATCAAAAACATACTAAATATGAATCCTTCTGCAAAATAAGTAAATCCCAATTGTCTGACAATGATCTTAAATAACTTTCGCCTAGCCTGTACATACCTACTTAAATAGGTATCAAACTTTGATAACGTTTCTTCTTCAGTACCTTTTTCTTCATTGATATGCTGTAAAAAATAGATTGTACTGTGTTTTGCATCCGAACGGTTTAATGCACCTTGTGCTGCATTGTGTCCAAGAACAAACAACAGAATGATATAAATAGAAAAAAAGAGTGTTCCTGCAACAAATAGAATTGGGTCAAATGCAAGTAACAGAAGAAGACTTACAACGATTTTAATCACCAGTCCCAAGCCATCAAGCAAAAGAATAGGAAAGAACTTCTGAATGGAGGTAATATCAAAAAAGTAGTTCATTAATTTTCTATGTTTAATTTCATCATCATTATCTTCATGGTTTAGCTTTATTGCTTTTGTCGCAATCTCTATGCCTTCTTGAAGAAAAACTTTCTGTTGAAACTTTTCAACAATATACTCTTTTAACAATTGTAAAATGGTAATAAATACAAATAAAACAAGGACTATGGATCCTAAAATAACTATAGAGAGTGAGGCGTGTGCCAATACACTGTTGATAATGATGGCTGATGCCAGAGGTATAGATAAAACAAGAATTGCATCAATGATAGAATAATACAATAAATGAAAAATATTTTTTCGATCTTCTTTAATGATTTTTTTTACATAATTAATAACAATATCATTAAGTTTCATACATAGTCCTTTATAATTACAACCCTGTTCAACGAATTTTCTGATCAAAAAACGCTAAAGTAATCATATAATAAGTATCTTAATATGCCCAAGATATCGTACAATCATGACCCGAGTTCAACACCCATCAAACTTTATACTTGTATCAAAATAACACAAAACATAATGAATTTATTTATGAGTGTCGATAACCGAATTAATCAAGTAATTAATTTGTAACAAAATGTAACTAAATAAAATCACCTTTTTCCGAGGTTAATCCTTTTTGCATCAATTTTGAAATAAAAGAACTGATACGCTTATCTTTTGTTGGCGCGATGGTATTGATCAGGGCAAAGTGTTCTACACGTTTATCTAAAAATCCTGTATCAAAGATACCTTTTTGGAAACTCTCATCACACACAACTTCTTTATGGAGTGGAATGTTGGTTGTCAGACCTTCTATGTAGTATTCATCTAAAGCTCTTTTGGCTTTTTTAACGACACCTTCCCAGTCTAATGCCCATACGATAAGTTTACCTATCATAGAATCATAATTTGTAGGTATGGAGTATCCGCCATAGACGCTTGTGTCCAGTCTCACACCTGGTCCACCTGGGGTTAAGTACTTTTCAATCGTTCCGAATGATGGCATGAAATTGTTGAGCGGATCTTCTGCATTGATCCTGAACTCAATGGCATAACCTCTAAACACGATCTCTTCTTGTAAGAAATGAAGTTTGTCCCCTTCTGCTATTTGTATCATACGTTGTACGATGTCAACACCGGTGATTATCTCAGTGACCGGGTGTTCCACCTGAAGACGTGTATTCATCTCTATAAAGTAGATATTATCTTTTTCATCGAGCAAGAATTCAATCGTACCGACATTTTCATACCCTAAACGGTTCATGGCTCTTATAGCAATACGATAGAGCTCTTTTCGTGTAGCCTCATTAAGCCTTGGAGAGGGTGCGATCTCGATGACTTTTTGGTGACGTCTCTGAATCGAACAGTCTCTTTCCCCCAAATGCACAACATTTCCATACTTGTCTGCAATGACCTGCACTTCAATATGTCGGGGATTACTTACGAATTTTTCTATAAATACATCACCATTTCCAAAGAATTTTTTTGCCTCACTTGTTGCTGCTTCAAAGAGTGAATCGAACTGTTTTGCCTCATGCACAACACGCATTCCTCGACCACCACCACCAAATGCTGCTTTAATAATAACCGGGAAGCCTATCTTTTGAGAAATCTTTTCTGCTTCTTTTTTATCTGTGATAGGAGTAGTAGTACCTTCTAGCACAGGTACCCCTATCTCTTTCATAGCATTTTTTGAAGTGATCTTGTCTCCAAAAAGTTCAATGTGTTCTGCTTTTGGACCAATAAAGATAATACCGTTCTCATCACAGGCTCTTGCAAAGTCAGCACTTTCAGACAAGAAACCATACCCTGGATGGATCGCGCTACATTTTAACTCTTTGGCGATCTTAATGATATTTTCATAATCCAAATAGACTTGTACAGGATG
>JBFEKK010000026.1:0-8045 GCA_041552675.1 Sulfurovum sp. | reverse complement strand
GAACCGGACTTTGTAACCAAAGAGCAGGGTGAAGATGAGTTGGAAAAACATTTCCTGGATGAGGTGCAGGCTGAAGGGTTACTCTCTTCCCTTGTGAAGCTCTCTATGGATATTGAAGACAAACGTTTTATGAAGATCTTTGATCTGATGCAAAATTTTTATAAGGTGGATCCTTTATTGCCTAAGCAAGAAGAGGAGAGTCTTGCTTTAGTCAGACAGGAAGAAGCATGTGAAGCACTTAGAATCAAGATGATCAAAGCCCTAACAGATGCGGGGGCTGCAGCACGTTGTATGAAACAGTTTGATACAAAGAATATCAAAGAGTTATTTGCCAAGTCACTTTTTGAAAAAGAATCATTGGGAGAACACTCATGGTTTAAAAAAGTAGCCAATGATGAGATAGAAGGACTCTATGCCTTTCTCAAAAAAGAGTTAGCCCTTTGGTCGCAAGTTAAAGAGGCCATTGTTTTACATAACATTTTTAAGATATATGACTATTATAAAAATGCGACGATCACCAATGCAAAGTCTTCCGGTGTTTTGAGTTTTGATGATTTGACCTATTTTACCTATCGACTCTTGCATGAGAGTCTCAGTAAAGAGTTTTTATATTTCAAGATAGACTCCAAATTTAAACATATACTGCTTGATGAGTTTCAAGATACTTCTACTTTACAGTTTTTACTGCTGAAGCCACTCATAGATGAGATATTTGCAGGGCATGGACAGAGTGAATTTAAGAGCTTTTTTTATGTAGGAGATACCAAGCAGTCGCTTTACCGTTTTCGTGGTGGAGTCGAAGAGCTGTTTGACAAAGTCGCTGAACACTATGGTGTAAACATAGAACAGATGGATACCAACTATAGAAGTTCTAAAAATGTTGTAGAACAGGTCAATCGATGGTTTGAACCGGCGATGGAAGGCTATGTCCCTCAAAAGAGTAAAGTAGGAGCCTCTGAAGGGTATGTAGAGGTTCTTGAGTCTGAAACACTGATAGATGCAGCAGTAGGGCAAGCCAAAAGACTCTTAGCGTTAGGGGTTGATGTCAATGACATCGCTTTTTTAGTCAGTACGAATAAAGATGGCGTGAGTTTGCAGGAAGCCTGTCTGTCCGAAGATATCGCAACGCTTTTACAGACTTCCAGTTCACTCAAAAATCTCCCTAAAATAGCAGCACTTGTTGCAATGGTAGCCTATCTGTTTTATGGGGAGAAGATAGATGCACAAGCACTGGTGTTAAAAGTAGGTAAGAGATTGGAAGACCTGGATACTTCTTGGTTCTCCGCATTTATGAGTCCT
This sequence comes from Sulfurovum sp., assembly GCA_041552675.1. GTDB lineage: Bacteria > Campylobacterota > Campylobacteria > Campylobacterales > Sulfurovaceae > Sulfurovum. Next base: position 6,746 of record JBFEKK010000026.1, on the reverse strand, counting down.
TTACAGGTGGTAGACAGACTGGTAAGAGAGTTTGGGTATTTTGATGAAGATTTGAATATTTTGAAACTTTTGGAGTTCGCATCGCACTTTTCTGATATACCGACGTTTATAGAAGAGTTTAGTACTTCTTCCATCTCTGTAGCAGCTAACTCGACACATGGAGCCAAGATCATGACGATCCATGGATCCAAAGGACTTGAATTTGAGTATGTCATACTGCTCGATAAACTTACACGTAAAAACAGTGATAAGTCAGCACTTATCTACCATTACAATGATCAGCTCTATATAGATAAGATACTCTACAGGATCAAAGGTCGAGAAAATTTTGATGTATCGTATAAACGTATCATGGATGCACGAAAAGTCTCAGAACTTAAAGACAGAAAAAATATACTTTATGTGGCTTTAACCCGCGCAGTGGAAGGGCTTATTGTGCTTAGAAAACCTAAAGATTCTATTTTTGATGAGATCAATATGGAACCAATGTCTGTGGGTGAGCTTCAAGTGGAATCAATTCATGAGAGTAAAAAGACTTTACCTGAAAGAGTGAAAGAGTTGAGTATCTCAAACTACGGTACTCAAGAGGTGCTCTCTGCTGATGAGGAAGAAGAAAAAGACTATGAGGCTATCTTGTTCGGTACAGCTTTGCATTATACATTAGAGATGTTAGGTTCCTTTGATGAAAAGAGTTTGGGATTAGCCATGCTTTCATTAAAAAATCGTTATGGACAGCAGTTGCCTGATCCAAGTATAGAACAGATAGAAATTCGCATCAAGAATTTGATAGAGCATAAAGCATTCCAAAAGATACTCGATGGTGCCAAAATCAGAAAAGAGCAGTCTCTTAGTTTTGAGGGAGAATTGAAACAAATAGATCTTTTGCTGGAATATGATAATCACTGTTTGGTGATAGATTATAAAAGTTCAAAAAAGTATGCATTAAAACATGAAAAGCAGGTGAGATATTATCAAAAGGCCATAGACAATATTACAGGGAAAAGAACAGAAGGGATGATCCTTTATCTTTTAGAGGACGAAATCAGTATAAAAAGCTTAAATAAATCTTAATTTAAATAAATTTTAAGTTTAAGTGGGTAGAATCCGTTCACAAAAGAGCATTTACAGTGTAAACAGTTCTATTTAAACAAGGAAAATTCATGAAATTGACATCAGTTCTTAAACCTTCTGAAGTACAACGTGACTGGGTTCTGATCGATGCAGAAGGTAAAACTTTTGGTCGTATCTTAACTGAAGTAGCGACACTTCTTAGAGGTAAACATAAACCATCATTTACACCAAATGTAGATTGTGGTGACTACGTAGTTATCATCAATGCAGAAAAAGCGAAGTTCTCAGGAGCTAAACTTGAAGACAAAGAGTATTTTACTCACAGTGGTTACTTCGGTTCTACTAAAAGTAAAAAACTTGACGATATGCTAGAGAACCATACAGAAAAACTTTTTAGATTGGCTGTAAGAGGTATGCTTCCAAAGACTACACTTGGTAGAGCAATGCTTAAAAAGCTTAAAGTATATGCAGGTGCTGAACATCCACACACTGCTCAAATCAATAAGGGAGCGTAAGCATGGCAACTATGTACGCAACAGGAAAAAGAAAAGCAGCGATCGCTAAAGTTTGGTTGACTCCAGGTAACGGTGAAATGCTTATCAACGGTAAAACACTTGATCAATGGTTAGGTGGACACGAAACACTTAAAATGAAAGTTAGACTTCCACTTGAAGCAACGAAACAACTGGAATCTATGAATATTAGAGCTACTACACTTGGTGGTGGTTATGCTGCTCAAGCGGATGCACTTAAGCATGGTATCACTAAAGCTCTTGTAGAGTTTGAACCATCTTTCAGAGCAATCCTTAAGCCAATGGGACTTCTTACTAGAGACTCAAGAGTCGTTGAAAGAAAGAAACCAGGAAAGAAAAAAGCGAGAAGATCTCCACAATTCTCAAAAAGATAGTCGGTACTCTTCGACTTCTTTTTCCCAAGGTTTATCCTTGGTACTTTTTGCAAGAGATTTTCTCTTGCAAGATCTACATTTTGAAAAACTTCATTTATTATTTACCGATCTAACAACTTTAGTGGCTTTTACTTACAACGATTAACATTTTAATGTTGATTACGATAAATCGAATAAACTGCCAAATCTTACAGGTTCTCATAAATCTTGCAAATTTTCCCGGGATCATGGTTAAGTTAAATTGCTCATTTTGAAAATTTACTTCTTCCTCTTTCATATTATCTCCTTTTTTTCTATCATAATTTTTTTATGGGTAAACACAGGTTGATCTTACTCAGGGATCAATGTCCAGCCTGGCTTGAGTTTTGCTTTGTAGATGAACATATGGTGTAGGATATGTTTGATCCAGTGACCCGCAAGACCGATCTCTCCAAATGTATAGTCTGTATCACGACCTGTTCCAGGGTATTTTTCAAAGTCTGGTACAACAGGGTAGACTGTCATTGCTGCAGCTTGACCATCAAAGACACCTTTACCAGCACTTGCAACACATGCTGCACCCATTTCTGCCATAGAGGCTTCATGAAGATGTGCGTTTTCTCCATTCTTGATCATATCGCATACAGAGTGTGCAACAGCTTTACCGATAATACCTGCAGGCATACCTGTTCTTGGTGGTGTAGGATTGATCGGTGTGCCATTTGGTGAACTCATAGGTTTAGAGATAAGGTGTGGTGGTGCAAAAGCGATACCGCATGCAAAGATATTAGTAAAAGTAGGGTTTTGGTAGGTTCTTGGCCAATCAGATGCTTTCCAGTTCTCATAGGCACCTGCATCATATTTTGCATCGACTTTCATAAAGCCGTTTGGTGCAAAGAGTGTATCGGTCATGTCAGATCCATCTTTGTCATAGGCTTTAAGACCTACACCTGAAAATGGCGGGATCAGCATAGAAAAGTCAAACTCCTCTTCCCCCATCGATCCATCAAGAAGTTCATAATGGAGTTTACCTGCTTCTACTTTATTTACATGTGCTCCGATGATCCATGGGACATTTCTTTCAGCATACAATGATTCAGCAAAAAGCTTAGAACTTACAGCATATCCACCCACTTTCATGTGAAGACCACCCATACCAAAGTCACCCAGGAATGATTCATTTGAGATCCATTTGATATCTAGCATATCACGGATACCCGCTTTTCTAGCTTCATGTTCGATATTAAAGATGTATTCAAAGGCTGCACCCTGGCATGTACACATCCCATGACCAGTACCTACAAGAAGTTTTTGTCTTTCACCTGCTTTTGCTTTTTCAAACACTTTTCCCAGTTCTTCATTTGCATGTACAGCATGATCTGCCGTACAAACAGAAACAGTATGTTCTCCAAGTTCACCTTTACCATTACCTAAACCTGGTGTTGCATCAAAGTTCAGTTTAGGTCCAGTAGCATTGATGAGATAATCATAGGTCAACTCTTCTGTTTGACCTTTAGTCTCTTCTTTTGTAGACTCTATCATAATGTAAGGAGCATCACTGTCAGCTTTTCCATTTGGATGGATCGAGACAGCCAATGCCTGTCTGTAGTCGATCCCCACTTTTTTATAGACCGGTGCCAGAGGAAAGACAACGTCTTTTTTTGTCATCTGTCCTACCCCTACCCAAATGTTAGAGGGGATCCAGTTCCATTGAGAATTTGGAGTAACTACCACCACTTCATGCGCTTTGCCAAGCCATTTTTTTGCAAATGTCGCAGCAGTGTGTCCTGAAACGCCACCGCCCATTACTACTAATCGTGCCATATTCTTCCTTTTATAAATTGTATGTACTCATTTTAGGAGATAAATTTTTAAAAGATAGTTAAAATCAATAAAATTAATGATATTTATCATTAAAACTTATTTTTGGCGTATAATGACCATCGTTTATACACCAAAAATAGATGCTCTGTAAATCAATATTATTTATCTTATTTAGAGCCTATAAGTCCAAATTAGCCTAAAATTACTAAAGTATGCTACTATTTTACCTCTGATATAATTTAGAAGCAGTTCACCATAAGGGAAGATAAAAATATATGCAGATGGTTATGATAAAGATCTTTTTATTGATGATGATAGTATCCTCTCTTCAAGCAGATGTTTGGAATAATCCTCATAGTAAGGAAAAGAGTGCCTCCAATACGCTTTTTACCTCTTTTTCACTCTCTCCTAAAAGATTGGACCCCGTTGTCTCATATAATGCTAATGAGTGGGCATTCATTGGTCAAATCTATGAACCCCCGTTGCAATACAATTATCTTCAAAGACCTTATGCGCTTGAACCACTTACACTCATTCAAATGCCAACGATACGTTATCTGAATAAAGATAGACAAGAAGTAGATGAAAATGATAAGAGTGTAGTATTCAGCGAATACCGTCTGGATCTTAGAAAAGATGTCATGTACCAAAACCATCCTGCTTTTGCTAAAGATGAAAAAGGGCATCTACTTTACGCAGCATTAAGCAAAGAAGATTTTGAAAAGATAAATACATTAGATGATTTTCCAAAGAAGGGTACACGTCATTTACTGGCAGAAGATTATGCATATGCCATAAAGCGTATGGGGGTAAGGCAGAACCATTCCCCTATTTTAGACACTATGCAAACATATATTGTGGGGTTAAAATCATATTCGAGTGCCATTACAAAGATAGCAAAAAAAAAGAAAGCAAAGGGAGAAGTACTTGATCTGCGTGCGTATGATATTTCAGGGGTAAAGGTTTTAGATGACTATACATTGGTCATAGAAATAAAAGGAAAATACCCGCAGTTTCTCTATTGGCTTACGATGAATTTTTTTGCACCTATTCCCTGGGAGGCAGATATCTTTTACCAGCAGCAAGGCTTAGTGGCTAAAAATCTGACGCTCGATTGGTATCCTGTGGGGACAGGAGCATATTATTTGGCAGAGAACAACCCAAATAAACAGATGCGTCTGGTAAAAAACCCAAATTTTCATGATGAGGTGTATCCTGATTCAGATCATGAGGATGCAGGAAAGAAATTACCATTTATAGATGAAATCATTTATGCCCTGGAAAAAGAGAGCATACCTTTATGGAACAAGTTTTTACAGGGGTATTATGATGCATCAGGTATCAGCTCAGAAGCGTTTGACCAAGCTGTACAGATATCTTCATCGGGTACTATGGGGCTAAGTGAAGAGATGCAGAAAAAGGGCATATCGTTGATCGGATCTGTGCAACCTTCCATTTACTATATGGCATTTAATATGGTAGATCCTATTGTCGGTGGATATACAGAGTCAGCTAGAAAATTAAGACAAGCCATTAGTATTGCTATTAATCAGGAAGAGTATATCTCTATTTTTATGAATGAAAGAGGTATAGCCGCACAAAGTGTGATACCTCCTGGTATTTTTGGATATGAAGAGGGGGAGAAAGGTACAAATAGTGTGGTCTATGACTGGGTTGACGGTAAGAGAGTACGCAAGTCATTGGCGTTTGCTAAGCAACTCTTGGCAGAAGCAGGATACCCAAATGGTGTTTCAAATAAAACAGGAAAGCCTTTAAAACTTCACTATGATGCCACTGCTACGGGTCCTGATGACAGAGCTTTGATGGATTGGTATCGTAAACAGTTTGATGCTTTGGGTATACAGCTTGTGATACGTGCGACTGACTATAACCGCTTCCAAGATAAAGTACGTAAAGGCAAGACACAACTTTTTTCATGGGGCTGGAATGCAGATTATCCAGATCCGGAAAACTTCCTCTTTTTGCTCTATGGGGCAAATGCCTCTATCGATACTAATGGTGTGGGGATCAACTCTTCAAATTATAAAAATCCAGCGTTTGACAAACTCTTTGAAAAAATGAAAACGATGAAGAGTACGCCTGAGAGAATGGAAATTATACGTCAAATGGTAAAAATATCAAGAGAGGATGCACCTTGGGTGTGGGGTATTCATCCTAAGTCTTTGGCCTTGTCTCATGCATGGTACCGTAATGTGGTTCCAAATGCCATGGCAAACAATACACTGAAGTATAAACGTATTGATGCCGCTTTGCGGGTAGAAAAACAAAAAGAGTGGAATCAGCCTGTAGTCATGCCATTGATCATCATGGCACTGTTTCTGTTGGTTATGGTATTTTCACTTCGTCGTATTTATAGAAATAGACAAAACAGAGTGATCTTTCAAGAGGAGGGTATATGTTAGCCTATATCATTAGACGTATACTGTATGCGATACCCATACTGATAGGGGTCAACCTTATTACCTTTATGTTGTTCTTTATGGTCAATAGTCCAGATGACATGGCAAGAGCACAGTTAGGTGCTAAACAGGTAACTCCTGAACTCATACAGTCATGGAAAGAGGAGAGAGGCTATGACAAACCTCTTTTTGTCAATACCAAAGCAGAAGGTCTTGCACAGGCATCAGATACCCTTTTTGTACAAGAGTCACTCAAACTTTTTACCTTTGATTTTGGCTTTTCAGACAGCAACCGTGATATAGGATCAGATATCAAAGAGCGTATGATGCCCAGTCTCTCTATTGCTTTACCGACATTTGTGATCGCACTGATCACTAACATTAGTCTGGCATTGCTTTTGGTACTTTTTAGAGGTTCCATGTTAGATACAAGTATGATGATCATCGCAGTGATGATCATGTCAGTCTCCGGACTCTTTTATATCATTGCAGGGCAGGTTCTTTTTTCTAAGATTTGGCACTGGGTACCTATATCGGGTTATGAG
>JBFEKK010000025.1:0-8241 GCA_041552675.1 Sulfurovum sp. | reverse complement strand
GTGTACTTTCTGGAAGCTGTGGATAAACGATCTCAGGTTTTATACCTTTCAACGCTTTCAGGAATGTCACGATTTTTTCTGTATCTGCATCAGAGATATCTTTGCCTAACTGTGTACGTCCCATCTCTTGAACCGCTTCAGAAAGACTCCAGATCTGTCCATTATGATAATAAGGTGCCGTTTCAGTGACGTTTCTAAGTGTTGGCACTTTTACCATACCGTTCTTATCACCTTTAAAGTCACCTACATTTGCAAATTTATATGGTTTTACCATTGGGAAAGGCATCATTTTACCACCTAGTGCTACACCGCTATGGCATGATGTACAGCCTTGATCCATAAATACTTTAAGACCCTCTTTTTCAGCATCCTTCAATGCATCATCTTTACCGTTAAGGAAGTCATCATATTTTGAAGGTGTGACCAGTGTTCTCTCAAAGATACCGATCGTTGATGTGATTGTAGGGAAATCAACTTTAACATCATTACCGTATGCTTTTTTAAACTCTTCTACATACTCAGGGATAGAGTTGATTCTCTCTACAACAAGTGAAGCCGGTGAAGCCATCTCAGGTGCTGCTTGCATAGGTCCTTGTGCCTGATCTTCGAGGTGTGGACTCCTACCATCCCAGAACTGAGACTCAAAGAATACTGCATTATAAACGGTTGGTGAGTTAAGGTGGTGTGGATTTGCTACCCACATATGACCTACGGCTGCCGGAGCCCCATCAGTTCCACCAAGTCCAAGATTGTGGCAGGTGTTACAGGAGATGATACCACTTTTTGAAAGTCTTGGTTCAAAGTAAAGTTTTTTCCCGAGTTCCACTCTCTCAGGTGTGATCGTACCATTTGGATCTGTAAGTTTAGCAAGCTCAGTTTTATCTGTAGGGATCGCTTGAAGCCCCATTGATTTTGCTTTTTCAGCTAATGATCCGGCAAATAGCACGGAGGATGCTACTAGTGAAGCAGTAATAACTTTAGATATTTTCATATATTCTCCTTATAAATTAGTTAAATCATTATATACTTGTTATACTTACATCTAATAATAAAAATTATCATTTGGATTCGCAAGTACTGTACAAGAGTTAAAAACTGATATAATATTCCTTACTTTGTATGCGTAAAGGCTAGGTTATGAAACACTACAGAGGCATCCGAAAAAAACTTACCACCTATATCGATCAGTTTCTTGCCACAGGGGAAACCGTAGAAAATATCAGAGATATCTGGTATAAGTTCAAAGGGGACATTGAATATCTCAAAAACATGCCTGATGATAAGTGGGATATCTATGTCAACCGCCTGATCGGAGAGTACCTCTATGAGCTCTTTTTAGACGGTGACGTGATGATCTATAATCGACTCAATGTTATTACCAAGGGACTCAGCAACGACACCCATACCTATAACACCCCCATCGTGCTCTTTACCGAAAAGCCGACTCGAAGTACAGACCTATTGTCCGAAGCACTTTTGTGCGGCATCTACAGCAGCACCGGACAGATCCCCTCATTCGAGTCGGTTAACATCGCCCAGTATCTCAACCGTACGGCTAAACACAACAAGGCCTACCTTATAGCCATCACAGACTTCGATCCATCCGGAGAGTCTATCTTTCACTCCCTTGCCGTAAAAGTCAAGACTGATCTAGGACTCATCAATCCGGGTATTGAGTTTACTGCCATTCCTGTGCTCTTTGGAAACGGATATGAAGATATCGTCTCACATTATCCCACCTATACCCTCAGTACCAATAAACAAAACAAGCTAAACAAGGCTTGGATCGACAAAGGACAGACCCTCGGCGTCGAGCTCAATGTTGTAGAAAACAAAGCCGAACTACTCGAATCAGCCATCCTGAAATCCGTTGCTCCTGAAGTCGCGGAAGAGTTGAGCCGACACCGATGGAAAAAGGAAAAAGAAGAAGCCATGTTAGCCAGCGACAAGCGCTATAAGCAATTGCATGAGCAGCTAAGACAGCGGGTAGCTGATATAAGAGATGAAATAGAGTCTATGGAAACGGTATTTGATGCGAAATGGTCCACACCCATTGATGTTGATGGAGTCAAGAATATGACGCGGGAGGAGCGAAAAAGCCAAAAGAGGAGATAACGAGAAAACAGATCTCCAGCAAATTATGTTAAAATTACGCCTTAATATTAGGATAAAATGAATGGGTATTTTTGCTATACAATCACTTGCCGGAGGTTTTTTAGATGAAGATCTTAAGAGTTTCAATAAGGTTTTTGATGATTGGTGTGTACAGTTTGAGAGTGTGGAAGATGCACAGCTTATAGTAGATACCCTTGAACAAGGCGATAAGGTCAAGATCGTAGAGATCACACCGCTGAGCTATCCAAAATACTTTTTCCCCAATCTACAGGGTATCATCCACGCCACACGAGAGTATGAAGGGAAAATCATCTGCATCGTTGAGCCACAAATGGGTATGAGCTTCCGCATAGCCATTTGTGATATGAAGACCAAAAAGGTAAGACTACTTCAGACTCGCTATAAAACGGCACAAAGTGTCGAAGGGGTATTTGCAAATCTATCTTTTGAACTATGATATTTTTTACTTTTTTGTTCGCAATGTTTAAAATGAGCAATCAAAAAGACACCCGTGCGTTTTTGATTGGATTTCTTTAGCTTGTTATAATTTTTAATATTTTTCGTTTTTCTTGACTAGCTTTTTAATATGTTCGGTGAACTTATCATTTTATCTTCAATAAACTGTTCCACAATACTAAGAGATCTGTTCTACTAAATCATTATCTGTAGGATAGCCTGGAACTTCAAAACCATCTTCATCAAAAAAATGTTTTTTACCTGTATCCATACTAATGCATACCAGAGCGTACTCTTCGTCCTCGCGAATCTCTTTGATAATAAATCTCTTGCCCATCCGGGTCTTCCATCTTTGACCTGCTTTGAATTCTATAAACTCATATTCCATTGTTTTGCTCACTTTTCTTGTCACGTTTGAGAAAGTATCACTTCTTCATCGCTATAAAGTTCAATATAAAAAGTATCCTATCTTTTATAATTGCCCACCCCTTTAGGTGTACCCACCATAATAACATCCCCATCCTCCAAGGCTCATAAAAGATTGAATCTCTTTTCTCGTTCCCACGTTGTATGAGGAGGATTTTGATTGCACTCCTTTGGTTTGTTAGTTTTTATCTAATACAGGCTTCTCACGATATGGGTGGTTCTTTAAACGTGTATCTGACCTTCCAAACGGCTTCACAATGCTTTTTGTGGTATCCACCCAGTCGTTCCAGTTGAAATCTTCAATTACTTTGGCCTGGTAGCTCTCATGTAATGGATGACTCAGAATGTCGTTAACATGTGTCCATTGATAGAAGCGTAAGAGATCTACTTGGTAAGGAGTGGGATTCCCTTTTGCATTTTTCACTTCTTTCTTAAGTGCAATGACCTCCTGCATATCAACTTTAGTTTTCCAATTGATTTTTTCAGGCAGTGCGACTGGCTCACCCGGAATATTATTGATACCTTTCTTCCATGTCGCTAAAACTGCAACTTTAGTGTCCGTCCGGTACAGTAGAACGGCGTGGTTATAATCTTTGTTCTTAAAGAACCCAAGATTGCCATATTGAAGTCGAGCACCGGTCAAGAATGCAACGGCATCTGACCAACATGGCCCGGTTCCGGAAATACCCTTGAGGACACTTCTATCTATAATACCATCAGGAAAAAGAATTTCAAACGCGACTTTCATCATGTTTGCAGCATGGGTGGTTCCTTCACAATCATGGCCATGCCACTTAATCATATCCTTTATCGTTAAAGCATATGTGTACTGATAATACCTGCCTTGAGTTCCTTTTGTGGCAAGAATTTCAAAAACAGGCGCATAAGGCTTCGCTACCATGGGTGCATACCACGTGGGGACATTATCTGGCTGTGTTACACCGGTTTCTATGAATGTATTCACCCCTTGCTTATAAGTTTGTTCCTGTGCGTATGCAGTATGATTGAATAGTATAAAAATCAAGATTTGTGGAAAAAGTAATCGTATTTTCATAGAGAATCCTTTTTTGCTCGTGTGATGTGAGTATTTCACTCACATCAGTTTCTACTTACTCGCGCAACATCTTTGTGGCTTCTTCGACCTTTCCCGGCTGAATTAGCACACGAACGTTCATTCCATACATATTTACCTCCTTTTGCTAACCTGACTATTTATAGTATACAAGAAATGTCTGGATAATTCAATAAATATTATAATTTGTAATATTCTTATATTGTATATGTCCTTATTGTTGGATATAAGCCAATATTTGGGCATTTTCTTACAACAAGCTATCAAATTACGGTAATAGAGGAGATTATGTTCCAATATTTTACAATGGAATATCATGAAAAGAAAGAAAAAACTATTGTCTAAAGTATGAAAATTTGACATGTTTTTATAAATTTTTGTGTAAAAATAATATAATGATTAGAATTACTTATGCCCTTTTAGTCAGACATGAGCCGATATGTAGATAAAGTGACTGCTATTTTTATAGGAGCATTTTATGTTAATAAAAAATATGGCAAATTGTATTTTTTTATCACAACAAAAAACATCCTATAGAGATGGGTAATGAGGTTTATAGTTAATTAGGGATTGATTTTTTTAAATTTTGTTCCTTCCATTGTGAAACTGCCCATAAGTCCATTCGAATCAAAGATAAAAGCTACCATATCATCTTTAAATTCGACGTCATCAAGTTCTTCTTTTGAGTTCCATTCTGCAACAGCTATCTTACCATCCACATTTGTATCCCATTCATCATCCTCATTGAGAAATCTTTCAAGTGCTGCATCAGAAGTAAAAGCGATAATCATAGAATATTCCTGTATACCCATTTGAAATCCAACAGATGCTGTCATAATTTCATAGTATCCTAAAGTTTTTCGTTTATGTCTTAAGACACCTTCCCCATATTTTCCACCGACAAAGAATCCACCTTCTTTAATATCTGGAAAGACAAGAAAAGCTTTCGATTTTACTAAAAAAGGATCTCCTCCTGGTGTCTCATCAATAAATTTATTGATGGCCATATTGGCATCATGATCCAATGTTTTAGCAGATTTAGCCATCGTAAAGGTAGAAAGTCCTACGAGCAGGGCAATCAGTAAAGCTTTGTGTTTAGTTATTTTCATTCATTAGCCTTATTTATTATAAATATAAATAATTATATCATAGCTGAGATACTGTTAAATTGAATAAATTGGTTTTTTCGGGATATAGAGTTTAGTATACAGTACATCTTTTATGATGTACTGAGAAGTGATGGATAAAGTAGTAGGATTAGCTTCTGCTACCTTGACCACCGTTACGGCTGTCTCGACTACCGCCGCTGCGACCACCACTACGATCACCGCCACCAGAACGTCCGTTGTTACCATGTCTGCTACGGCTTCTGTTACCACCGCCACCACTTCTGTTACCACCACGGTAACCGCCACGATTACGGCCACCACCGCCTCCGCCTCTGTTTTGCATTGCTCTTTCTATAAGAAGTTCTACCTCTTCAAGACCAAGACCGATGTTGTCTTTACCTTTAACAAAATTCTCTTCCTGTACTAAAGAAGCAAGTAGATGTGCAATAGTCACGATATCTAGATCATGCTGAAGTGTTTTGACAAGATTTATTGCATTTTCAGTTACTTTTGTCTCAGCAATTTTAGCGATAAGCGCATCTGCACGGTTATTTTGTACTTCCATACGTGTAGGGATCACTTGCGTAGTCATCGTTGTACCTACATCTTTTTCTATACGCTTTATAGTTCTAAGTTCATTAGGGCTTACTAAAGTGATTGCTTCACCTGTTTTACCACCACGACCAGTACGACCGATACGGTGAACATATGATTCAGAATCAAAAGGAATATGGTAGTTAAATACATGCGTAACGTCATTGACATCAAGACCACGTGCAGCAACATCTGTCGCGATGAAAATATCGATACCACCTTGTTTAAATGCACGTATCGTTACTTCTCTTTGCTTTTGCTCCATGTCTCCATGAAGACCAGAAACTTTGAAACCTTGCGCAGTCATGTGTGCAACTAGTCTATCTACCTCTTTTTTCATACGACAGAAGATGATACATTTGTTAGGGTTTTTATAGTCTATGAGTCTAACAAGTGCATCATCTCTCTCTTTGTCTTGTACGACATAGTAAAGTTGTGTGATAGAAGTATTTGTACTCTCAGCCTTTGTGATAGAAACAGTCTTAGGATTTTTTAAGATCTGTTCTGCAAGTTTTCTGATCGCACTTGGCATGGTAGCTGAGAACATAAGTGTTTGGCGTTCCTTAGGTAGGAATGTAAAGATATTTTTGATCTCATCCAGGAAACCCATATCTAGCATTTCATCTGCTTCATCAAGTACAACAAACTGAGGGTTGATCTTGATCTTTCCACTCATAAGTAAGTCTTGGAGTCTACCCGGTGTTGCTACAACGATAGAAGCTTGTTTGATACGCTCTATTTGCTTACCATATGGTGTACCACCATAAACGGTTGCTGTTTTAAGACCACTTTTTTGACCAAAACGGAAAAGCTCATCACTTACTTGCATTGCAAGCTCACGTGTAGGAACGATAACAAGTCCTTCCACTGAACCATCCGCTTTCATCATACTCATAATAGGAAGTCCAAATGCAGCGGTTTTACCTGTACCTGTTTGTGCTTGTGCAACCATGTCATGACCTTCTAATACTAAAGGTATAGCGTCTTTTTGAACTGGACTTGGTTCTGTAAATCCTGCGTCTGTTATCGCAGCTTGAATAGTGTCTTTGAGGTTAAAATCTGTAAATTTCATATATTGTTTTCTTTATGTTGTTATTAGTGTGGGGTGGTAAGGTCTTGGCGATAGAACGGTTCTAAAGTTACAAGCATGTTATCTGGCACTCATTGCCGATATCCCTATCGCTAAAGCGAATAGGGTACACCCTGTTTTATGCAACTTGATACCAAACTATCAGATGTCCACATTCATATGTGGAAAATAGGTGATACATCTCATGATGTATCTAAATAAGGAGTTTGATACTCTCTTGCAGTAAAAGTTCGGAATTATAGCAGGATAATACAAAATATGCAATACCAAAAGTGATATATATGATTTATACGTAAAAAATGCTTCATTTCGTAGTGTGAATTCTATAGCACAGATGCATCTTATATTTACATCGTTTCAAAGTCTTTTGTCTCTTTAACAATATCATTGATCTGTCGTTGTAAGTATTCGGGAAGAGAGGGGATCTTTAGATCCAAAAAGCCTTCGATGATCAAAGATTTTGCCTTATCCTCTTCGATACCTGATGCCATCAAGTAGGCAAGTTCATCTTTGGAGATCATGCCAACACTTGCTTCATGAGAGAGTTCGAGGTGCGGGTCCTCTCCAAGCAGTTCTGGGATCGCGTGAATGTAGCCTTTTTCACTCAGAAGCAACCCATTGCAGGCCATTGAACCCCTGCCATTGGGGTGTTTGCCGATAATCTCTCCTCTGGTTATTACTTCACCACCATTAGAAACCACACGGCTGATAATCTCGGATGATGCTCCATCACCATTTAATATAACCGTCGATCCGACATCAAACTGAGAATTTTCAGGTGCATATATGACAGTATAAAATTCCCCGAGTCCAGATTCTTCTATCACTGCAAGTGGATTCATCTGCAGTTTTTTTACACTGGTCATCGCTACATAGTTTGAGATAAATTTTGCATCTTTACCCACATGTGCAGCGCTTCTTGGATAGACTTCCACCTCTTTCCCCCAACTGTGGATCATAGTACTGGTGAGTGTGGCACCTTCTTTGACAAAGTACTCTGTGACACCGAGATGGCGTCCGGATGTGACATGTGCATTGGCTGTACATCCATTGATAAGGTGAAGCTCAGAATCCTCTTCAGCGATCACAATATTATGTGTGCATTGGGTGAATTTTTCTGTATTGATCATGTAGCAGGTATATACAGGCAGTGTGATTTTCACCCCAGCCTTGACACGGATGAAATAGCCCAACAGCACATCACTGGAGGCGACCTTTTTGACATACGCGTCTTTGTCTTTATCTACAAGTGTAAAGAAAAGTTCATTGAGCCACTCATATTTTTGCAATGCTGTTTTGATGGGAAGAATCTCAAGCCCTTCAGCTGCGGAGTGCGTATCCAGAATATCCCAGTCTTTGGCAAAAAAATTTGCCGATCG
>JBFEKK010000024.1:0-8407 GCA_041552675.1 Sulfurovum sp. | reverse complement strand
TAACTGTCACTGTTTTTTAAATATGTTTTTGGATTTAACCCTTTTGTTTTCATTTTTTCATAGATCTTTGATTCTAAAAAGGCTCCTGTTGCAGGTGAATTTCCATCGATACCATCACTCCCTGCAATTAAAATCGAGATCTTGTCAGACACCAATCCATTATCTAGCAGTCTTAGAGCCAACTCTTGGTTCCGACCTCCTTGACCAGTGCCTTTCACTTCTGTGGTCGTCTCTCCACCAAAAAGCAGACAAAAAGAGTCATATTTTTTGTCATACTCTTTCATTTTTTTAACAAGATATTTCGCAGCCTCTTTAGAAGATCCATTGAGTGTATTCGTGACTATTTTTACCTTCTCAACTTTGGATTTGATATACTTTTCTGCCTCTTTTAAAGCAATCGTATTGTTTCCGATAACATGGTGAGGTATTTTGCCATTCATCATCGGAGCCGAACCAATAGTATTTAGATCATCGCCGATTACATCACTCAATACCAAAACCACCCCTTTGGCCTTCGTATGGTTAGCCAGTTTGCCACCTTTGATTTGAGAGATGGCTTTACGTACTGTATTCAGTGTTTGAATATCAATACCCGAACCTAGTAATGCCGAGGAAATTTTTTGAAAACTCTCTAAACTTATGCCATCAATAGGCTTCTCGATCATGGCTGAAGCCCCACCTGAAAGACAGAAGATGAAAAAATCATCTTGCCCCATTGTTTGCATAGCTTTGATCAGTTTATCAGCACCTTCTATACTCCTTTGTGAAACTAAAGGATGTGTTGAAGTATGGTGTTCAATAAAGCTACATTGACCTTCTTGATGTGAAATGGCAACCCCTCTTTGGATAAGAGTGCCTAAAATATTTTCTGCAGCCTTTGCCATACCTAATCCAGCTTTTCCTACTGAAAAGAGGTAAATGTTGTTCATCTTTTTCAAAGGGTAGGCAGTGTTGCAAATGGTGAGATTTTTTTCATCCAGCGTGATATTGCTACGAATGATCGTATCAGCTTTTACAGCCTGAAGGGCTTGGTTATATATCTTTGTTAATATTTTTTTATTAGACATTTTTCAATACCATTTCATTCCAGCCTTTACTGCCTTGATAGCTTGACTTTTGTATATGAGGGACATTCGTTTCAAGGTAGCTCCCATCATGTTTTTGAATCAAAATAGGTATATCAACACGCTCCAGCATTGCAGTATCATTTTGGCTGTCACCTAAGGCAATCGAACTAATCCTCTCTTGATATAACGCTTCAAAAAGTTCTATGGTCTTGACCACAGCAATTCCCTTATCTTGGAATTCGCTCATTAAATGATAAAATCGTCCGCCTTGCGTAATTTTTAACGCATGTGAGTGAGCCAACTTTTTTAATTCTTGTAATTTTGTCTCATCTTTAAGTATAAATGGTTCCGTAAAATCACGCTGTTTTGCGAGGGTCACATCTCTCTGGCTCAACCCCGTTAAATGTGCAATTTCATCATCAGACATATCACTCAAGCCAACCATACTAAATTCCTCTTTGTGAAGTCTATAGAACTCCAAAACTTTCGTATAAGATTCACCAAAGACCATTACTTTCTTATCACCATAACTTCTTAGAAGTGATAGATCAAATCCTTGATACCCTTCAGGTACAAAGAGTGCTGCACCATTCTCAACAATAAAAGGCTCTGATATGCCGACCTTTTCTTGTAAATATTCAACTTCAGCTTTCGTTTTACTGGTAGTGAAAATAAGAGGAACACCTGCTTCTTTGATTTTTTGCAGTGCCTCAAAAGACTCTTCAAAGGAGTAATTATGGTGATTTAAAAAAGTACCATCTAGATCAGTAAATATTAAACGTTTCATATAAATACTATAACATATTAGTGAAATATCATTCATTAATCATTGTATAATATATATACAATTCAAAATTATTTTCATTATCTAAGATTATTTATCAAAGAATGTGTAGCACTATAGTTTTGCTATCTTGAACACATTAACGATAAAGACTTGAGACATTTTTACATTCATATCTACTATTTGCCACTTATCAATATAAAATCATACTTCTTCTAATTTCCTCTTCAAAATAATTTTTCCTGCCTCTACTCCTGGTTGATCATAGGCATTTACATCTATAAGTTCTCCCACTAGTGAAGTGAGCAATTCATAATAAAAAATCAGAGAACCTATGTTTGCTTCTGTCACATCATGAATCGTTATCGTATCTATAGGGATATTCTTTTGATCCAATAATGCTTCTATCACAGAATCACATTGCATATTGATCAATTCTGAGAAAGTAAGGTTATTTAAGCTATCAAGTGATTCGAGGTGCGGCAATGTAATATCCGGAATAGTGATATTGTCATGAAAGTCTTCAATCTTTATAAAGGTAACTGATTTATCTCTGGTACCTTCCATGATGAGCTGTAAAAAAGAATGTTGGTCTTCGGGACCAATAATACCAATAGGGGTAAGCCCTACGTGAAATGCACTGTGACGTTGATGTTTTCCTAAACTCTCACCCCAGAGTTGAACATACCATTCACAGAAGTATTTAAGCGTTTCAGAATATGCGAAGATACAATTGATATTGTACCGGGCATGATTTTTTGCATAATAGACGGATTTTTCAAGGAGCATATCTTGAACATATCCATGGTTAAAAAAACTGTCTTTGATCACTTTGGCACCAGCCAACAGCTCCCTAATGTCAATGCCGCAAAGTGCCAAAGGAACCAGCCCTACTGTAGAAAGTACAGAAAATCTACCTCCAACATTATCGGAGAGGTAAAGTACAGAAGCCTTGATCTCTTTGGCATACTTTTCAAGTGGTGAGCCAGGGTCCGTAATAAAAGTATATGCAGATACGTCGTTCTGTAATGAATAAATATATTTATAGATTGAAAAAGTTTCAACCGTAGTACCTGACTTGGATATCACAACGAAGTGCGTTTTATCGATGTCAAATTTTGAGAGAGTAACATTAATGTTTATAGGATCTGTACTTTCAAGAAAGTAAAGCTTTCTTGGCAACTTTTTAACAGGTTTTATAAATTCATAAATCGCCTTCGCTCCCAAAGAACTTCCTCCTATACCGATCACTACAATCGTTTCTATAGTCATTGGGACAGTACTGCAATACTCTAATATAGATTCAATCTCCTGCTCTGGCAAGGCATAATACCCAATGGACTTTTGTTCTTCGCAAATCGCACGAAATGCTCTTTGCTCTTCATTTTTATTGTTGCAACTGAAATAGAGTTTATTCTTCATTATATATCCTTTATTTTATTTTAACTGTATTGAGTGCTTCATTACAAAGTCTTGTGATCTCTTGAAACTTCTTTTCTTTGATCATCTGTTTAGGGACGATCCAGCTTCCTCCTGCACAAAGTACATTATCAAGAGAGAGAAAAGTATTGAGGTTTTCCAGGTTCACTCCTCCTGTGGGGCAAAATCTCATGCGGGGAAAAGGTCCGCTAAATGCCTTCAGTATCTCAATCCCTCCAGCAAGTGTTGCGGGGAAAAGTTTACAATGTTCAAAACCGTTATTTTTCGCAAGCATTACTTCTGAAGCTGTTGCCACGCCAGGGATCAATGCAACATTTAATTCTTTTGAAGTCTGCATCAATGCTTCGCTGATACCTGGACTAAAGACAAACGCTGCACCATGCGCCACTGCATTTTTAAAATCACTGCTATTGAGTACGGTTCCCGCACCGACATGCATCTGTGGCAAAGCCTTTGAAATGATCTCTATGGCCTTCAAACCTGCTTGGGTACGAAGTGTGATTTCCATAATGTTTATACCCCCCTCCAACAATGCATTTGCAAGCGGGAGAGCCTCTTCTTCATTCTCCAGTGCTATGACCGGAACAATAGGTGAAAGTTTCATCACTGCTTCTGCTGTCATGCTCGCTCCTTACCAGAAATATCAAACAGACTTGCACCCTCTTCTGCCATACCGACACTCTGACGGATAGAGACAAAAAGCTCTCTACCAAACCCATGGGTATTGGCACTAAGATCTGGTCTGTCAATAGTACGTGCTTTTAACTCTCCATCCTCAACTAAAAGCATGATCTCTCCTTTTTTTGCATCAAAACGGATCATATCCCCTGTTTTAACCTTTGCCAGCATTCCTCCATCAAGTGCTTCAGGAGAAAAGTGAATAGCAGAAGGCACTTTACCCGATGCTCCAGACATGCGCCCATCTGTAATGATGGCAACTTTATACCCCTTGTCCTGAAGTGAACCAAGTGGTGGCATGAGCCCGTGTAATTCCGGCATTCCGTTGGCCTTTGGACCTTGATAACGTACTACAGCGATAAAGTCTCTTTCCAATTCACCATGATGAAATGCATCCTGTAAAGCTTCCTGAGATTCAAAAACGATCGCTGGTGCTTCAATGAAAAACTGCTCAGGCTTCAATGCAGAAGTCTTTATGACACTACGTCCAAGGTTTCCACTGAGAAGTTTAAGCCCTCCTTCTTCACTAAAAGGTGTTTGTATACTCGAAACTACCTCTTTATTACGTGAAACCTGAGGGCCTGGTTCAAAATGCAAAGTGCCTTCAGCCATGCCAGGTTCAACGATATAGGCATCCAGACCTCTCCCTACGATCGTTTCCACATCATTATGTACAAGTCCTGCATCCAGAAGTTGTGAAATTACCACACTCATTCCTCCTGCTTCTCTAAAATGGTTCACATCTGCCTGTCCATTAGGATACATTTTACATAGCAATGGTGTCACTTTAGAGATCTCATCAAAATCATTCCAATTCAGTATGATCCCCGCAGCTCTTGCCATCGCGATAATGTGAATCGTATGATTCGTAGAACCACCTGTTGCCATCAGCCCCACGATGGCATTGACAAAACTTTTTTCATCAATGATTTCGGCTATAGGTTTATAGGTTCCCCTTAACTCTGTCATCGTTAACATTGTTTTTGCAGCGTGTGCGGTCAATGCTTCCCTCAAAGGAGTATTAGTATTGATAAAAGAGCTGTTTGGAAGTTGCAATCCCATCATCTCAAGTAACATTTGATTAGAATTTGCCGTACCATAGAAAGTACAGGTACCACTACTGTGATACGAAGCAGATTCGACTTTAAGCAACGTATCTTCACTCACCTTGCCTTGAGCAAAATCTTGGCGTACTTTTGCCTTTTGTGCATTACTGATACCTGAAGTCATAGGACCTGCAGGTACGAATACTCCGGGAAGATGGCCAAAGGCTAAAGCACCGATCAATAGTCCTGGAACGATCTTATCACATACACCAAGATAGAGTGCACCGTCATAGACATTATGCGAAAGAGCTATGGCAGTTCCCATAGCAATATTGTCACGACTGAAAAGACTCAACTCCATACCAGGCTGTGATTGGGTTACGCCATCACACATTGCAGGTACTCCACCTGCAACCTGTGCGGTAACACCCAAATCCATCAATGTACGTTTTATCAATGTAGGATAGAGTTTATACGGCTCATGTGCAGAGAGCATATCGTTATAGGCTGTGACTATCGCAATATTAGGGCTTTCTAACCCTGCAAGTGATGATTTTTCACCCTCTTCCATAGGTGCCATAGCATGTGCTAAATTACTGCATCCCAATTTGTTTCGATTTACACCATGTCCTTTGGCTAAAGCAATGCGATCCAGGTAAATAGCTCTACTCTCTAAAGAGCGTTCACGAATTCTGTCTGTCACTTTTTGAATAACTTCATTCATCGATAAAATACCTCTGTCTCTTTAATGTCCTGATTTAATACAGCTCGAATTGGCATTTCATACCTATCTTCTCCGGCAATTGCTGCTTCATACACAGCAAGTTTCTCTTTGCCTTCAAAATGGATATAAATATGTTTGGCACTTAAGATTGCACGAAGGGTTAAACTCATCCGTAAAAAAGGGGCTGTTGTTGGTTCAATTGTGATACAGAAATTTTCATTTTTAAGATCAAAAGCCTCTTCCAGTTTGATATTCTCGGGGAAAAGTGAAGCCGTATGTGCGTCAGCTCCCATGCCTAATATAAGTACATCAAAAGGAAATAGCATCTCTTTCATTTTTTTTGAACATACCTTTTGTGCAGTATATATATCTGTATCTTCACAATACATCCCTATAAAATTAGCCTTGGCTGCCTCTTCTTGAAGCAGATATTTTTTAACAAAATTTTCATTGCTCTCTTCTTTGGAAACATCGATCCATCGTTCATCACAAAGACCTACAGATACTTTGTCCCAAGCGAAGACTGCTTTTCTAAGTTTTTCAAACAGAGGTTTAGGTGTACTTCCCCCTGAAACAAGTAGAGAGGCTTTCCCCTTTTCATCAATGGCTTTTTGAAGATTTACCAGTATACTTTGACTTAGAGCCTCTATGAGTGTTTCTTGTTCGCTAAAAGCGTGTACAGTTCTACTCATCATGCCAGCTCCTGCCACTTCTTGCGATTAACTGCACCGCAGCACTTGGTCCATCAGCTCCCGCACTGTAACTTTTCATAGGGACCATATCCTCTGCCCAGCCTTCCAAGATCACATCTGCCCATTTCCATGCTGCTTCAACTTCATCCAAACGCATAAAGAGTGTTGGATTTGCACGGATCACATCTAAAAGTAAACGCTCATAGGCATCTGGCTTATGTGCTACCTTTAAAGGCGTATTGAGCTCAAGTTCCACAGGTTTTAGCATCATTTGTTCACTTAGTCCCGGAATTTTATTCATCAGCTGTAAATGGATACTCTCTTTGGGTTGCAGTGCAATGACAAGTTTGTTTTCGGGAATACATTTGCCTTGATTGGCAAAAATAGAGTGTGGCACACCTTTGAACTGTATCACGATCTCAGAGTTTCGACGTCTCATACGTTTACCGCTTCTAAGATAAAAAGGGACCCCGTTCCAACGCCAATTGTCGATATCTACGCGAAGTGCTGCAAAGGTTTCAGTGGTACTATTTTCCACACCGTCACCCTCAAGATAACCCGGTACAGGCATGCCGTTACTTGAACCCTTCGCGTATTGTGCACGTACTGTTTTTTGTTCAATATCCGCAGGTGACATCATACGAAGTGAACGGAGTACCTTCACCTTCTCATCACGCACACTGTCAGCATCAAGTGAGCAAGGCGGCTCCATCGCTACAAGACAAAGCAACTGCATCAGATGATTTTGTACCATATCACGCATCGCACCATACTCATTGTAGTATCCCCATCGCCCTTCAACACCAACACTCTCTGCCACAGTGATCTGTACATGATCAATATGGTTTGAATTCCACAGTGGCATAAAAAATCTGTTTGAAAAACGCAGTGCCATGATATTTTGTACGGTATCTTTACCCAGATAATGATCGATACGGTAAATCTGTGATTCTTCAAAATACTTCAGTACTTCAACATTGATCACACGTGACGATTGAAGATCTCTCCCTATAGGTTTTTCAAGTACCACCCTACTTTGTGGTGTGACGAGCTCCAGGTTG
This sequence comes from Sulfurovum sp., assembly GCA_041552675.1. Lineage (GTDB taxonomy): Bacteria > Campylobacterota > Campylobacteria > Campylobacterales > Sulfurovaceae > Sulfurovum. The sequence continues at coordinate 915 of JBFEKK010000024.1, read as the reverse complement.
CTCATAGACTTGCAGATCGTACCAAAAAAATCAGGTGCGGTAGAGAGATAGTTCACTCTCTGTCTTTCTGGATACGCATCCAATAACTCTTTCAGTCCTGTATAGCTTTCCAGTATATCAAACTCAATGGTTACTACATGAAGTTGTGCTCTAAAATACTCAAATTTTTTCTCATCAAAAGCATCATCTGATAAAAATTCTTTCAGTTTGGACTTCACCAGATCACAATGATCATCATTACTCATAGGTACTCTGGTCGCTGTGATAATACGACTTTTTTCATCCAGATAACCACTATTGCTCAGATGATACAGTGCAGGCATCAGCTTTCTAAATGCCAGATCACCATGCCCGCCAAAAATAGTAATGTCACATAAACTTTCTATTGCGTCCATTTGATTCATCATCCTTGTCCTCTCGTATTAAAGTTACTTGTTATAGTTACCGACCCAATGTGATTTGTGCTCTCTGTCTTTTATAGTCTATCAACTGCAAAGTGTGCAGCACCCAGTAATGCAGTGTCAGGATTTAAAGCAATTTTTACCTGCATACCCGATAACAATTCCTCAAAACGGCCTTTACTGGCAAAGCTATGCATAAAGTCTTTACCTGTAATGGCCGGTAGTATTTTAGGTGCAATTCCACCTCCTATGTAAATTCCTCCCACTGACATGGTTTTTAATGCAAGGTTTCCTGCTTCTGCAGCATATATTTCGGTAAACAGTCTAAGTACCTCCATACATAAAGGATCATTCTGGGTTAATGCACACTCATTGACCATTGCACTGCGGTCTTGGTCTTTAGTTATATCTATCATGGAAGCAGGTTGTGGAGCAAAGCCACTTTCATGTAGAAACTCATAAAGGGTATAGATTCCCGGACCAGATACTATACGTTCATAACTGACATGTTCAG
>JBFEKK010000023.1:0-8541 GCA_041552675.1 Sulfurovum sp. | reverse complement strand
ACTGTTGAATCTACAGATGACGGTGAGTTTGCTTCACTTGCATTTAAGATCATGACAGATCCATTTGTAGGAACTTTGACATTTATCCGTGTATACCGTGGTTCTTTAGAGTCAGGTTCTTATGTACTTAACTCTACAAAAGAGAAAAAAGAGCGTATCGGTCGTATCATGAAAATGCACGCGATCAAACGTGAAGAAGTATCTGAGATCTATGCGGGTGAGATCGGTGCGGTTGTTGGATTGAAGAATACAACGACTGGGGATACACTCTGTTCAGAGAAAGATAAAGTGGTACTTGAAAGAATGGATTTCCCAGAGCCGGTTATCTCTGTTGCAGTTGAACCTAAAACAAAAGCTGACCAGGAAAAAATGGGTATTGCTCTAGCGAAACTAGCTGCAGAAGATCCATCTTTCCGTGTTGCTACAGATGAAGAGTCTGGTCAAACGATCATCTCTGGAATGGGTGAACTTCACCTTGAGATCCTTGTAGACAGAATGAAAAGAGAATTTAAAGTTGAAGCGGAAGTTGGTGCACCTCAGGTTGCATACCGTGAGACAATTAGAAAATCTGTAGAAAAAGAATACAAGTATGCAAAACAGTCTGGTGGTCGTGGACAGTTCGGTCATGTATACCTTAGAATCGAACCACAAGAACCAGGTTTTGGTTACGAGTTCGTTGATGAAGTTAAAGGTGGGGTGATTCCAAAAGAATTTATCCAACCAGTTAACAAAGGTGTACAAGAAGCAATGCAAAGAGGTATCCAGGCTGGTTACCCTGTTGAAGATGTTAAAGTAACAGTATATGATGGTTCTTACCATGATGTCGATTCATCTGAAATGGCGTTTAAACTTGCAGGTTCTATGGGATTCAGAGAGGGTTGTAAAGTAGCTAACCCTGTAATTCTTGAGCCATTGATGAAAGTTGAAGTTGAAGTACCTGAAGATTATATGGGTGACGTTATCGGTGACGTTGCTAAAAGACGTGGTCAAGTATCAGGTATGGATGACAGAGCTGGTAACAAGATCGTTAATGCGTTCGTACCACTTTCTGAAATGTTCGGATACTCAACAGACCTACGTTCAATGACTCAGGGTCGTGCAACCTATGCTATGGAATTCGATCACTATGAAGAAGTTCCAGCGAATGTTGCTAAAGAGATCATCGAAAAAAGAAACAGCTAATTTAGCGTTTCTTTACGATATCTTTGACCGAATGGATTTTGCTCCGTTCGGTCACTTACTATCACTACACAAAATCATTCAATCAAATCTACACCAAATTTTAAACCTTATATAAATATTATTCTATTTTAATTTTGGAATTAGCATACAATAGTATTTAAAGGATACCTCATATGAAATATATTATTGATCTCATAGAAGATGTACGGGAACAAATAGGAAATCAAGAAGATTTTATACTTACAGCTATGCTTCTAAAAGAAAACCCGGAAGATTCAGAGACATTAACGTATGCAGGTGAATCGCCTCTGAATCTGTTTCATGTGGACAAAGTAACTAAACAACTCATTTTTAAAATAGATGGCAGTCACTCTAGAATCACTATAGAAGACCTTATCCCCTATTTGTTGATACTTGATATGGATGCAATGATGTATGCGCTTAGAATGGACGTAAATGTACAGTATAGTGATGTAGAAGTCATTGGATTCGGGAAATCTATAGAGGAGAAGAAATATATCTTGTTTATCAAGATATAAGACTTCTCTTAGTTTTGCGTATACAGACTCTTTGCCAAACGCTTTAGCAAGCAAGGCATAGAAGAGCGCTCTACCCATGGTTTCACTAGGTCAAATATTGGGGTTTTTGTGCCAAAAGTATCCAGTTCAGACTGATATTGTGCTGTTTACAAAAATGAGCTAAAGATTCATAGGGGATTTTTTTACGTCTTTTAATGACTGCAAAATATTGAGGATCTAGTTGAAGAGAATCTGCTATATCTCTGTCCAGTATCTTTTCTTTTTTGGTCTGTGTAGAGAGAACCTGTTTGACTCTTTGCATCACTTCATGAAAATCTATCATCTATATCCTTCGTATTCATATAAGGGTATGATAATGGATTTTGAGAAAAAAGTTTAAATATATGTCAAATTGTAATGTTTTGAAGGAGATATGAAAATGCTATGGTCTACTGACCGAAAGATGAGAATATTTTCGGTGTAGATAATGTGTTAGTTTTTTGTACTGTCAATTTCGATGACGGTATGTACATTTCCTCTAGGGTTAAAATCTGCGATAAGTTTCATAGACTTAGGCTTTAGCTTACTGTAAAGTGCATCATAAATTTCATTGGCAGAGTTTTCGTGTGAAATATATCTAGTCATAAATGAATTGATATAGAGTTTGAGTGCTTTCAGCTCTATCACTTTCAAGTCTGGCTCATAACTGAGTTTGAGTGTAGCAAAATCAGGATATCCTGAACGTGGGCACATACACATGAACTCAGGAAGTTCAATATTGATCGTATAATTTTTTTTATGCTCATTGGGCCAATAGTTCTCTTCATTGTTAATGTCAAATTCTAATATCTCTTTTTCACCGTATTTCATCGTTTTCCTTTAATTGTATCTATTGATTAATGTTTCTTCATCGATGGATTTACTTACACCAAATCCTTGTATATAGTTAATACCCAGCGCTTTTAGTTTGTTCTCTTGCTCTTCATTGTCGACCCACTTTGCAACAGTCTGTACGTTTAACTCTTTTGCCATATTAATTAAGGAGTGTAGCATAGCATAAGTTGTTTTATTTTCTAAGTTTGTCACATAACTTCTATCAAACTGTATCATGTCAAATTTAAAATGTTTCATATATTCCATAGAAGCATTGGAGGAGCCAAAATTATCGATGCAGATCCGTATACCATGAGATCTAAAACTCTTGAGGGTTTTAAGGTATCCGCTAAGATCATGGTGTGTTTTACGTTCATAGAGCTGGATAATGAGACGAGACGGGTCAACCTTTTTTTCCTCTAAGTAGGCAAAAAGTTTTGCCTGAAAAGCGCTGTCTCTGAGAGAAAAAGGTGAGACATTAAAGGTAAATGAAATGGTCTCATCTACAAGAGGCAAGAGCTCTATCACATGTTTGATCAATGCGAAGTCATATTCTCTTCCTAGACCTAAGCGGTTAATGATGGGTAAAAATACACGAGGTAAAATATCTTTATGGGTTTCTGATTTCAGCTTGACCGCAATTTCATAGGTATCTATAGTATGGTTAGATGTGTTCATAAGAGGTCTGAAAGATAAAAGTAATTTTTTCTTTTGAATCGTAGTAATCACATCTTTTTCTATGCTTGAAAGTTCTTCTGCATCTTTTATCTTAGGAGTATCTTTCTCTTGACTGTCATCTTCAGCTTGACTTGCGAGGATATCTCGAAGCTGCAGTATTGCTTTTTTGAAGTCTCCATTGGGATTCGTGATAATTGCAAATTTAAACTCTACGTCAATATCGTTGATACGACCATTTTCTTCTATTAGAGTTTCCAAAATAGTTTCTATATTTGTATAGTTATCATTAAGTGCAATCAAAAATTCTGAACCGCGCCCCCGGCCTATAAGTACCTTGTCCAAACCATTTTGTTTAAATATGAGGTTCAATTTCCTAGAAACGGTATAAAGAAGATTATCTATTTGGTCGCTGCTATAATTTTCACTTAATAAGGAAAGGTTTTCGATGCTCAAGCATGCCAGAGATTTTGGTTTATACTCTTGTAATTTTTTTACAAATGTTTTTTTATTAAATCCCTGTGTGGTTTGATCTAAGAAAGTTTCTTGCACACTTAGATTCATTAAAAAATAAATATAATAGACGGCAATAAAAGTAATTGCAGCAAGCAGTGCACCATCTTTCAGGCCGATAGTAAAGGTACGATCATGATCAAGTGTACTGTAAAAAACAAGAAAAACAAGAATGAGTATGGGCATACCTGCTCTAAGAGCCAGGGTAAAACGCCGTCCTCTTTCTTCTTTTTGTGAGTAGAGCATTAAACATCCAAGTGTTTTACATCTTTGGCATGACTTTCAATGTAATTTCTTCTAGGTTCTACTTCGTCACCCATGAAGAGTGTGAATGTATCACTGGCACTTTCATCGTCTTCTATGGTAACCTGCAACAGTCTTCTGTTTTCCGGTGTCATCGTTGTTTCCCAAAGTTGTTCAGGGTTCATTTCACCCAAACCTTTATAACGTTGGATATAAGCACCTTTTTTTGCTGAACTTTCAACCTCTGCAAAGAGCTCAAGAAGGTCTTGGTCTTTAAATTCATCTGTGATATGTTCATTGATCTTTTGATGTATATGTATTGCTTCATTATAATGAGGATTTGTAAAGAGTATTTCATCTACAATGAGTTCTTCCAGTCCATCATTTGTTTGTACAAAGAGGTGTATCGTATCTTCAGTAATGGTTTTGTTGAGGATGTTATACCCAAGTTCAGCGATGTATGCTTCTATCGTTTTTGCAAGTTCTTTGTTATTTGTTCCTATCACATCAGGATTTTCGATCATATAGCGAAGTACTTCTGGTAAAGCAAAACGTTTTTCTATCTCTTTAAGTGTCATACGGTAGTATGCCACAAGTTTAAAGAGATCAACCAAGTCAGCCTGACCCATAGTAGTACTTTCAATAGCCGCGATACCATTTTCTATAAGGTAATCGTTCAGTGCTTTCTCATCTTTTAAATAGACCTCATTCTTACCTTTTTTATACCGGTAAAGTGGTGGCTGTGCAAGATAAAGATATCCTTTTTCAATGACAGGTTTTAAGAATCTAAAGAAAAATGTCATAAGGAGTGTTTGAATGTGAGAACCATCCACATCGGCATCGGTCATGATAATGACTTTGTGGTATCTTAATTTTTCTTCATCAAACTCTTCACCGATACCACAGCCAAGTGCCGTGATCATATTCTTGATCTCGTCGGATTTTAGGATCTTTTCCAAACGTGCTTTCTCTACGTTAAGGATCTTACCTTTGAGTGGTAGAATCGCTTGGAAAACTCTGTCACGTCCCTGCTTGGCAGAACCACCGGCAGAGTCCCCTTCCACCAGATAGATCTCAGAGATCTCAGGGTCTTTACTTTGACAGTCTGCAAGTTTACCAGGGAGTGTTCCGATACTCATAGAATCTTTACGTTTTACCAAGTCTTTTGCACGCTTCGCTGCATCTCTACCTCTGGCTGCAAGAAGTATCTGTGCCATGATGGCCTTTGCTTCTAAAGGGGTCTCTTCAAGGTATTTATTGAAGTGTTCAGAGAAGAATTTTTGTACCAAAGGACGCACATAAGAAGAACCTAGTTTTCCTTTTGTCTGCCCCTCAAACTGCGGTTCAGGTACACGCACGGAAACGATACAGATAAGACCTTCTTTACAGTCATCCCCTGTAATTTTAGTGCCTTTTTCTTTTGCATTCGCATTTTTAGCGATATAAGCTGCCATAGAGCGTGTAAGACCAGCTCTAAAACCTGCTTCGTGTGTACCGCCATCAGCTGTTTTAATGTTGTTTACAAAAGAGAGTGATTTTTCAGTGTCTGAATCACAATACATGAGTGCGATATCTATCTCGATATCATCTGCCTTACCTTGAAAAAACTGTGGAGTTGAAAGAGGTGGTTTCGTATTCATATCTTCAACGAATTGCTTGATACCTCCTTCAAAATGATACATTTCTTTTGTACCGTCACGTTCATCCCTAAAGTCAATCGTGATCTTTGGATTGAGGTAACAGAGCTCCTTGAAACGTTTCATTAGGATCTCTTTTTGGAAAGTGACGCTATCCTTGAAGATACTCTCATCCGGCCAGAATTCGATTTTGGTTCCGTGTTTTCTTGTACTGTCACCAGATGTTAGTGGGGCTACAGGGATACCTTTTTGGAAGCTTTGTGTGTGGATCTCACCATCTTTGAAAATAGTCATATCCAGTTGTTTGGAAAGCGCATTGACAACAGAGACACCAACACCGTGAAGTCCACCTGAAACCTTATAGGTATCTTTATCGAATTTACCACCGGCATGTAGTACGGTCAATACGACTGTTGCTGCAGAGATTTTCTCAGTTGGATGCTCTTTTACAGGGATACCACGGCCATTATCTTCAATGATGGCAGAACCCTCTTTTGTAAGTGTGACCTTGATCGTATCACAGAACCCTGCCATCGCTTCATCGATAGAGTTATCTACGACTTCGTATACAAGGTGATGAAGACCTTTTGTAGATGTATCACCAATGTACATACCAGGTCTTTTTCTTACCGCTTCTAGTCCTTTAAGAACTTTAATATTACTAGCACCATATTCTGCCATGTTGAGACTCCATTTTGTGGGGGTATAAGTATATATATTTTAGCTAAAACTAGCTTAGATATCTAGCTATAAAGAGGGGATTAAAGTGACAATTAAAGGAGCATACCATTTTGTTGTTTTTTGTTGCTTATAATATCTATTTCATTGGGATCGATGAAGAGATTTCTTCTATAGGCTTCCAGTGCATATCTTCCTATCATAGCAGCATTATCCGAGCAGTATTCAAGCGGTGCGACATGCATCGTTTTCCCAAACTCATCACAAAGGTTTTGGTAAGCATTTCGTATGTATTTATTTGCGGAGGCTCCACCTACGATAGCAAAATCTTTGATCTTTTCTTTGGCAAAGATCTTTTTGCTCTTTTGAAGCAGGTGGAGTTTGACTGCTTTTTGAAAGGATGCAGAGAGATCAGCACGGTCCTGTTCACTCATTCCTTCACTGCCCCCGAGTGCTTCTACTTGAAGTCTGACTGCATTTTTAAGCCCTGAGAGAGAGAAAGCGATGAGAGGAGAGTTTCGTAATGGTACAGGGAGGTCGAAACGGTTTTCATCTCCTTTAAGTGCAAGTGCTTCTATGAGTGGTCCCCCAGGGTAGCCTAAGCCCATCATCTTGGCGCATTTGTCAAAGCTTTCACCCACAGAATCGTCCATACTCGTTGCAAGGATCTCCATATGTTCAAAACTTTCAACCCTGATGACTTGTGTATGCCCTCCTGAGATGAGAAGTACTAGAAGGGGCAAGGTAGACTCCTTTTCTATAAAAAGAGAGTAGATATGCCCTTTAAGATGATGCACAGGGATAAGAGGTATAGCAAGTAGCGTACTTAAGGTTTTTGCCATAGCAATGCCTTCAAGCAGAGTGACGCCCAGTCCGGGTTGATTGGTGACTGCAATGGCTTTGAGCTTTTCAAGGTAGGGTTGGGTCTCTTTCAATATTTCAGGGAGAGCAACAGCGTGTAGTCTGGAGGCAAGTTCAGGTACCACACCGCCGTAATAGGAGTGTTGTGCCTCCTGGGAGATCTTTTTATGATAAAGCACTTTTTTTGTGGCTATTTCGGTGATAGCTATAGAGCTGTCATCACAGCTTGATTCAATACTTAAGATCATGATCTATCCAATACAAGTTTTTCTATCAATTCCCATTTCCCATAGCCACTGTCGGCATTGATATGGCCCGCATCTTTGATAACAGTTACCGGAATATCATACTGTTGTGCCATGTTTTGGGCTTCTTCTACCTGTATGTATGGGTCATTGTCTGAAACGATCATCTGTACCTCTTTAGCATAGAGGTTTTCTGGCAGTTTACAAGGGAAAAAGGTTTTGATGGTATCTACGTCAGTGGTAAGGCTTGGCGGTGAGACCATAAAAAGTCTTTTTATCTGAGGTATCTCGTGCATAGTGGGTTCGTTACAAAGCCAAAACCAAAGTGTATTGGCCAAAGAGTGGCACACGACAGTATCTGGTTTAAAATCTTCAAGTATCCCTTTGAGTTGTTTTATCCATCTGTTCTTGCTGGGGAAGTGACAGTTGTCAAGCAGAGGGAAAGAGACTGTCCCGTAGTCTTTGGCGATAGTAGCAGCTAATTCTGCTTGCCAGTGCGGTGCATCACTCCCTCCCCAGCCATGTAGGATGAGTACTTTATCGTTGTTTGACATATGCTCTTACCTCTTGATCTATTTGGATAGTTTCATCTATATTCGATGCTTTCACCTCTTCAAATTTTTTATAGGCATCTAAAACCATGTCACTCATACCAAAGAAAGAACATTTCTCTTCCTGGAATGCCTGTATCGCTTCTTCATTTGCCGCATTGACCACAACACCCAAATGGGCATGGTTTAAGATATGGTCTTTGATATTCCAGATAGGGTAACGCTCTGCTTCAATAGGCAGAAATTCCAGGGCACCTATGCTAAGCAGATCTGTGGGAGGCAGGATAGCTTCTTCTACCTCTCCTCTCAATGCAAAGGCAATAGGGAGTTTCATGTCTACCCCCGCAAAGTGCGCAGTAGTGGATCCATCTGTAAATTCTGCGAGTGCATGGATGATCGATTTTTTTTCTATGAGTGCATCAATGCTACTTGTGTTAAAGAGCCATTTTGCTTCTAAGAGTTCAAACAGTTTATTGGTCATGGTGGCTGAATCGATGGTGATCTTGTTTCCCATGGACCAGTTAGGGTGTTTGAGTGCATCGGAAAAAGTCGCATCTTTCATTTT
>JBFEKK010000022.1:0-8598 GCA_041552675.1 Sulfurovum sp. | reverse complement strand
GAAGAGCTTATCTCACCTGTGGCTATGGCACTCGCAGGGAGAATGACTGCTTCCATGGCCCAGCAGACCATTATGGCACACCCTACGTTCTCTGAAGCACTGGAGAGAACCTACTTTAGATTATGATCAGATGATAAAGATTTATAGACCCTTCATCACAATTTCAAAGAGATAATCCACTTCATAGTCTTCTAAAAATACGGTCTTTTTAGTTCTAAAAAAGTCTAGTACTTTTTTGGTAGGGAGAGCAGAAGTATAGAGGCATGCTGGATGAGCGGGAATGAACGATTGCATGAGGGCAATCTCTTCTTCTATACGATTTTCACAGATATAGCAGTGTTCATCATGATGGAGTCTACCTTCATATTCGAGTAGAGTGATGTAAGACTCACAGACAATGCGTTTAGGGTTTTGTTTATCCCACTTTTTGGCTGCAGAGAGAAGCAGATCGAAGTAAAAAGAGTCTATCTCTTCCGCATCTTTAAGATGAGGTTCAAAGCGCTTGATGAAGTTGTGCCAAATTAGGAGTTTATTTTTGTCAAAGAGCCATGGAAAACCCATGTGAGAGAGTGAACGCAGTCTGGGAAGAAAGCTGCTTCCTTCACCTTCTATTTCAAAATCTATAAGATTTCCAAGCTGTAAAATGGAGTGTCTTGCACCAAAAAACCGGTAATAGGTTCTGACTTCTGTAGGACTGAGTACCAGTGCAATAGAGTCTTCATTTTTAGCTTTTCTGACAGAAAGTATAAAACCTTTGATAATTCACCCCAATTATTTTTTTTAATTATAGTCAAAATGATGTTAAAAATAGAGCAGGCTAAATGTACGAGAATGTGGGCTTAACTAAGCCTTAAACAGCTTTTAACGTACATTCAAGTATAATCCCCACCAGTCTAGGGACACTATATGATGTTCTGGTTATATTATTTTTAAGGTTGGGATATGAGAGATTTATTTACTTCGTTTAAGGATAACTGTGGATTTGGGCTTTTAGCGTCCATCGACAATACTCCGTCACACAAAAACTTGGAAGATGCGATTACTTCATTGTCACGTATGATGCATAGAGGGGCTATCGCAGCAGATGGTAAGACAGGAGACGGTTCAGGTCTTTTGCTTTCTCTTCCTAAATCATTTTTCAACAAAGAAGCAGCAGCTAATGGTGTAGAATTACCTGAGACTTATGCAGTAGCGATGGTTTTTTCAAACAATGAAACAGATTTTGATGTGATAAACAGAGTATGTGAGAACAATGACCTTAAAGTTCTTTACACACGTACAGTACCTGTAGATACCAATGCTCTGGGTGAACAGGCATTAGCATCATTGCCTATGATGAAACAAGTATTTGTAGTACCTGAATCTGCCGTGGCTTCAAATAGATTTGAAGCGTTAGTCTACCTTTCACGTAAAGAGATAGAGGCGGAGCTCATAGAAGACCCAACCTTCTACATTCCATCATTTTCAACATCGGTGATCTCTTATAAGGGACTAGTGATGCCTACGCACATTAAAGAGTTTTACAAAGATCTTGCCAATGAAGATTTTGAAATTTCATTTTGTCTTTTCCACCAACGTTTCTCGACCAATACGCTTCCTCAGTGGAAGCTTGCACAGCCTTTCAGAATGATAGCCCACAACGGTGAGATCAACTCTGTCACTGCAAACAGATTTAACGTGGCAGCAAAAATGGCTGCAGTCAAATCAGAGGTATTTACAGATGAAGAGATGACAAGACTTACCAATGTAATACAAAATGATATGTCTGACTCGGCAAGTTTAGATAACTTCATGGAGTTTTTACGTGTCAATGGTGTAGACTTTTTTAAAGCAGCACGTTCTTTGATCCCCGCACCTTGGCATAATGCACCGCATATGGATTCTGACCTTAGAGCATTTTATGAGTATGCAAGTACCTGTTTTGAACCGTGGGACGGACCTGCTGCTGTCAGTATGACAGATGGCCGTTATATTGGTTGTGTACTGGACAGAAACGGATTGAGACCTTCAAAATATATCAGAACGAAAGACAACAGACTGCTTATCTCTTCTGAGTATGGTGTGTTGCAGATTCCTGAAGAGAATATTGTCGAAAGAGGTAGATTACAGTCAGGTGAAATGATGGGAATCGACCTTAAACACGGAAAAGTACTTAAAACAGGTGATATTGATGACTATATCAAAGGGACCTATCCGTATGATAAATGGCTTAATGAAAATATGAGCTATCTGCAGGAGCATGTACCCAATACTGAAGTACCAAAGTCTTCGATCGAGTATGGAAACATGGAAGAGAGACAGCGTTACTTCAACTATACGCTTGAAGTGTTGAGAGAAGTGATCAAACCTATGATCGTTGAAGGTAAAGAGACAACCGGTGCAATGGGTGATGATACACCGATCGCTGCATTCTCAACAGAGCAGCGAAACTTTACGGATTTCTTCAAACAGAAATTTGCACAGGTTACCAATCCTCCTATAGACCCGATCCGTGAAAAAACGGTCATGAGCCTTAATACAGGTTTTGGTGAAGTCAGAAACGTGCTTGCAGATGATGCAGAACATGCGAAGAGATTGAAAACAGTACTTCCTCTAATGTCTGCAGAGAAATTTCATATTCTTCAGGAGTTTGGAGATGAGAACAATGAGAAGTACGATCCTGCTTATAAAGTGGGGAAATATGATACAACATATACGACAGATCTTAAAGCAAGTCTGGATGCCCTTGTTCAAAAGGTTATCACAGATGTAAGAGACAATGGCGTAAGAACCGTTATCCTGGATGACAGAAACCTTGATAAAGATACTAAAGTGATTCCTATGCTTATGGTGATAGGACGTTTGAGTCAAGAACTTTTAAATGCCAAACTCAGACACTTAACCAGTATGGTGGCTGTCACAGGTGAAGTATTTGACCCACACTCTGCAGCAACCATGATAGCCTATGGTGCAGCGGCTATCTTCCCTTATCTGCTTTACTATACAGTTTCGGAGCTTCATGATGATGATGAAGATCTTCAAATAGTACTTAAAAGATTCAGAAGAGCGATGGGTGCAGGACTGATGAAAATCATGTCAAAGATGGGGATCTCAACACTCTCTTCTTACCGAAACTCAAGACTCTTTGATGTGATTGGCTTGAGTCAAGAAATTGTACAAGATTGTTTTAGCGGTACAAAAGGACTTTTACCTGGTCTTGGCTATGAAGATATCGATGCACGTCTTACGGCTAATCATCAACGTGCTTTTACTTCTGAGTTTGAGGGTCAGAGAAATGTACTCTACAAAGGTGGATATTATAAATATAAAAAAGGTGAAGAATTCCATGACTTCTCTCGTCCTACAATTTCGGCTATTCAAAAATGTGCAGAGACTGGAAGTAAAGAGGATTATGCCGAAGTACAAAGACTTGTAAACCATAGAGATAAAAAATTTATTCGTGACTTCTATAAACTTAAAAGTGATAGAGAACCTATTAGTATTGATGAAGTAGAACCATTAAGTGAAATTTTTAAGCGTTTCTCAACAGCTGCAATGTCTATGGGGTCAATTTCTCAAGAGGCACATGAAACACTTGCTGTTGCGATGAATACTATTGGCGGTAAATCCAACTCAGGTGAGGGAGGAGAGTCTCCTTCCCGTTATGGCACAGATAAGAACTCTGCCATTAAACAAGTAGCATCAGGACGTTTTGGTGTAACACCAGAGTATTTACGTTCAGCAACAGAGTTACAGATCAAAGTGGCTCAAGGAGCAAAACCAGGTGAGGGTGGACAGCTTCCAGGTAGTAAAGTATCTCCACTTATCGCGGAGCTTAGATTTACAAAACCAGGAGTGACCCTGATCTCTCCACCACCACATCATGACATTTACTCTATTGAAGATTTAGCACAGCTTATTTTTGATTTGAAACAGGTCAATCCTAATGCTAAAGTGGCAGTGAAACTTGTTTCTACTGCTGGAGTAGGGACCATTGCAGCAGGTGTTGCAAAAGCATATGCAGATAAAATTATTATTTCTGGTAGTGATGGTGGTACGGGTGCTGCACCTATTGGATCTATCAGATTTGCTGGGAATCCTTGGGAGCTTGGACTGATAGAAGCGCATAATGCACTCAAAGCAAACAACTTGAGAGGTCAGGTCACTGTTGAGACAGACGGTGGACTCAAAACTGGACTAGATGTTGTAAAGGCAGCGATACTCGGTGCTGAGCAGTATGCATTTGGTACAGGTGCCTTGGTCATTGTTGGGTGTATTATGCTAAGAGTATGTCACCTCAATACCTGTGGTGTAGGGGTAGCTACACAAGATGAACATTTACGTAAACGATTTACCGGGAATGTGCAAAAGGTGATTAATTACTTTACGCTCATGGCAGAAGAAGTGAGAGAGATCCTTGCAGAACTTGGATATCGATCTCTTGAAGAGATTATTGGACAAAATCACTTACTTGAAGTGATAGATGATGCGTTTGCTAAGAAGTTTAACTTTGAAGAGTTACTTTACAAACTTGATGGAGTCAATACATGTCAAGTACCGTTTAACGAACCATATGATCAAAATGAATTTGAAAAAGAGATCATTGAAGAACTTAGAGCGACGATTGAAGATCCATCTAAGCCTATCGTTATCAATAGAAAGATCACAAACCTAAACAGAAGTTTTGCTACAAGAATTTCTGGTGAGATAGCTGCAATTCACGGAAATGCAGGATTGCCTGATGGTACTATTACGCTTAATATGAAAGGAACAACAGGGCAATCTCTTGGTGCATTCATGAGTAAGGGTATCAACATTAATGTTGAAGGTGCCGGTAACGACTATATTGGTAAAGGTATGAACGGCGGTCAAATTGTTATTACTTCTGACAACGCGGGTAGTGAATTTGCACTTGGTGGTAACACTTGTCTATACGGTGCGACGGGTGGAACACTTTATGTGCATGGTAAAGTAGGTGAGCGTTTTGGTGTTCGTAACTCTGGAGCTACAACAGTGGTAGAAGGTACAGGAGATCACCCTTGTGAATATATGACGGGTGGTACAGCGGTAATCCTTGGGAACACAGGTGTGAACTTTGGTGCAGGTATGACAGGTGGTAAAGCCTTTGTATATGATACCGAAGGTGGATTTTATGAAAAAGTGAATCTGGAGCTTGTTGAACCACTTCGTATCGATACAGATGAATGGGATACTGAAATGTTTGAGCTTAAAGCGCTTCTTAAAGATTATGCAGAAAAAACAGGATCTAAGAGAGCAACATATATTTTAGAAAATTTCAGAACTGAGATCAGAAAGTTCTGGATGGTTGCACCAAGAGGTGTAAAACCAACGATAGCAGCCGAAAAAAGAGGCGAGTAAAATAAAAGTATGACAGAATTCATCAAAGCCTGTATGCAAGCTAACGAAGAGATAGCAAGTGCATTAAAAGACGGCTTTGATGCTTCATGGTTTGAAAAGACCGAAGTGGGTGCGGGTGGTGACGTAAGTTCTAAACTTGATCTTTTTGCTGAAGCGGTATTTGTGAAGCATTTAAGTATGTTTGGACAGATAGAGTCTGAAGAGAGCGGTATTATAGGCGTGGGTGAAGAAAAGATCATCATTGATCCCATAGACGGTTCAGCCAATGCCCTTTCACTTTTCCCTTTTTACGGTACTTCTGTTGCAAAAGTGAACACTGAAGGTATTTTAGATGCTGCAGTGGTGTGTAATCTTGCCAATGGAGATATTTTTTTCAAGTCTTCTACGAGTAAAGTACAACAAGGCAAACTTTTTTCAAATACCTATCATGTTCCACACACTAGTGAAAAGGCTGAAATAGGACTTTTTGAAAAAGCCTATGCAAACCCTGGATTGGTTGCAGCATTGGACAAAGAAAAGTTGAAATTTAGATCACCTGGGGCTATAGCACTTTCCTTGGCTTATGCCCATACCGTGAATTATGTACTTTTTATGGGGGAGTTTCGAATTTACGATTTTGCCGCAGGTTTAGCACTTTGTGAGGGCTTAGAAGTAATTGTTGAGGCGGATTATGTTATAGTATCAAAAGAAAAAAGCATAGCAATGAAAATAGAATCATTAATACATAAATTATAGGTATGCAGGAGTAAGAATGTTTGGAAATATTTTTAAAAAAGCCACAACAGCATCAACACAAGAGACACCTAATCAGTGGATTAAATGTCCAAAATGTACCTCTTTGATGTATTATAAAGAAGTAGAGGCCAAGCAAAATGTATGTCCTAAATGTAACCATCATTTTAGAATTTCTGCTGAAAAGCGTATAGCATCGATTGTAGATGAAGGATCTTTTGTGGAATATGACGCTACTTTGGCGCCGGTCGACCCATTGAAGTTTTCAGATAAAAAGACGTATAAAAAGCGTATAGAAGAAGCCAAAGCTCAAACAGGTAAAACTTCTTCTGTCATGAGTGGTTCTTGTACTATCGGTGGTCAACCAGTTGAAATTGCAGTATTTGATTTCTCATTTATGGGTGGTAGTTTAGGTTCAGTTGAAGGTGAAAAGATCGTTCGCGGTATCAACAGAGCTATAGAAAATGAGTGTGGATTTATTATCGTTTCAGCTTCGGGTGGTGCACGTATGCAAGAGAGTACTTACTCTTTGTTACAAATGAGTAAAACATCTGCGGCACTCAACAGACTGCACCAAAAAGGTTTACCTTTTATTTCTATTTTGACAGACCCTACTATGGGTGGTGTATCTGCATCATTTGCTATGTTGGGTGATATCATCATGGCTGAACCGGGAGCACTTATCGGATTTGCAGGTCAAAGGGTTATCAAACAAACTGTTGGGGTTGATCTTCCTGAAGGTTTCCAGCGTTCAGAATTCCTACTAGAGCATGGACTCATCGATATGATTGTAGATCGTCCTGACATGCATCAAACACTTTCTGACCTGTTCAAACTTTTTAATAAGAAGGCAAGTTAAAACACACATATGATCTATGCACTTGTTGACAAAGAGACACTGAAGCAAAAGGGTGTCTCTTTACAAATACTTCTTCAACATATTTCTACGTTCCCCAATATTCCTATTCTACAATACCGTAATAAATTGGCCTCACTTGAAGAAAAAAAAGAAGATTTAGAGATCATTAGAGCACATTATGATGGAAAACTCATCATCAATGATAATGTTGAGCTTATTACATATGCGGATGGCCTACACCTCGGCCAAGAAGACCTTCGAGAATACAGTCATGATCTGAAAGAAGCAGTAAATTTAGTACGTCAAAAGATAGGAACCAAGATTCTTGGACTCTCAACACATGATAAAGAAGAGATACTGGAGGCAAATACCTTAGACCTTGACTATATAGGTTTAGGGGCCTACAGAGCCACTGACACAAAAAGTGAAGCCAATGTCGGAGGGAAAACACTCCTTGATGCAGCGAAATTCTCTAAACATCCTGTAGGTATCATAGGTGGCGTTCGTATGGATGATATGTTTGATGAGCCAATTGTGTATAAAGTGATAGGGAGTGGACTCTACAACGGATTGTTTTCGATATAAGGAAATGAAGCAACTGGCTCAACCAAAAACAGAGTGTAGGTGATTGGCTGTGCTTCTGATGTAAAATGACATCAAAAGAAGAGAGCCTCCTAATCTAGTTAGTGATATAATGCGGCAAAAAAATAAGTGAGAATTACAGTATGTCAGATAAAGATGAGAATTATGCATTTCCATGGGGATTTCATATAGGAGATTTACACAAAGGCGATGACAGTATTCCTTTATATACGGTCAGCAGTGACGGTGGATTTTGCCTATTGTATGATAATGTCTCTGAAGCAAAGGCTGACAAGTTACTGGAGAGTATTTGTTTGGAATTGCTCTCTACCATGCCCCATGAGAGTTTAAAAGTAGATCTTTTTGATTTCGGTAAAAAGAAGTTCTATAATCTTTCGCCTTTGCAGTATATCCAGCTCTATAAAACAGCGTATAATCCTAAGATGATGTCAGCGCTTTTTGAGGAGCTTGAAGAAACAGTTATCTCTCGCCATAAAGAGTTGCTGTGTTGCAACAGGCCTACCATCAATGAACATAATCAAAAATCTAAACTTAAAAAGATGTATCATCTGGTACTGATCAACTTAGAAAACTTCCCCACAGAAGAAATTGACTTAAGAAGAATTAAAAATTTTGTAGAATCAGCTGCCCAGGCGGGTATCTATATTATTGCATTTGGCAATCAGGAAATAGAAAAAAGTGAAAATCAAACAACACAAGCCTTTTTGGAGCATTTTAAGAAGCTAAGAGTGACAGAAGGTGAGTTTGCCATTACCAAAGAGATTTTTGAATTTGTTGAACTTCTGGAAGATCACCGTTTTGAGTCACTTGATCTTGACAAAGGTCACTTACTTCAGAAAACACTTACCCACGCAAACATTGAAGGTCTCATGAACCCAGAGAATATAAAACTAGAAGAGAATACAAAAGTCAAATAATAATTAGCTCTTTATGGAGTGTATCATAGTGGGAGATTCGAATACATTTCTCTATCCTACATATATTGCCTATAATATATAGGCAATTTTGATATACTATGAGAGTGTTAAGTTCAGTTCTATAACCAT
>JBFEKK010000021.1:0-8614 GCA_041552675.1 Sulfurovum sp. | reverse complement strand
GCCTCAAAGAGTTCAGATACTCTTGGAAGACCTCCGGTAATATCTTTTGACTTGATAGCCGCTTTTGGTGTTTTTGCCAAGATGTCTGCGATACTTACATCATCACCATCTTTAACAAATAGAATCGTTTTTGCATCAAGTTGGTAACGGATCAACTCCCCACCTTCAGTTGCCAATACGATCGCTGGTTTATATGCAGCAGGGATGTATTCATTAAGTTCAAGTCTTGTATCACCCGTCACTTCATCAAACTGTTCAACCACGGTAACACCTGGAATAATATCTTCAAACTTCAATGTTCCTTGCTGTTCAGCAATAATAGGTTCTGAATAAGGGTCCCATTCAGCGATCACGACATGTGCTGATGCTTCAGGAGCAGAAAGAAGATCACCTCTTTGAACCATAGCATCATTGTCTACTTTTACGATCGATCCTCTTGAGATATAGTGTCTTGCTGCTTCTCTGTTATTTTCATCAACAACAACCGCAAAGAGACCTTTTTCTACTACTTTTGTACCTACTGTGATACCGGTATGTGCTTCAAGATAATCCCCTTTAAGTAAGAAGAATTTCACTTTACCTTTTGACTCAGAGATCACATTCTGTGTCACTGGTGCACCATCTTCCACTTTAAGTTCAGAAGCGAAAGGCACACGGCTTGGAACAGACCAACCCTCATTGATGACTTCAACGATAGAGTCACCCGCTTTTACTTTGTCACCATCTTGAAGTGGTAAGAAAAGCTTTCCTTCTACTTTACCTGCAACACCTGCAAGTTCATTTGACTTAGCCACATCCGATTTTCTAAGGTTGTATTTCACCTCATTGTTACTTCCGTCATTGACAGAGATCACATACTCGTCATGTGTGACCACAAGAGAAACTGTTCCGTCAGCCACAGCTTTAATCTTAGGTTCTACCAAAAGTACCCCGGCATTTCTTCTGTTTGCAACGATAAGGTTACCATCTCTGTTACGGTATACATTCAAGTTATAATATCGAATGAAACCTTCTTTACTTGCGATAACTTGTCTATCTTCTTTACCTGCTGTTGCCGTACCACCCGTGTGGAATGTACGTAGTGTAAGCTGTGTACCTGGCTCACCAATAGATTGTGCGGCAATAACTCCTACCGCTTCTCCACGTTTCACCATTTTGTTATCAGCCATGTTAAGACCATAACATTTTGCACAGATACCCTTTGGTGCTTTACATGATGATGGTGCTCTCATAACCACTGAACGTACACCTGCATCTTGTACTCTTGCAGCAGTCTCTTCGTCTATCATTGTACCTTCACTTACCAATACTTCAGACGTAATAGGGTCGATAATATCTTCAGCAAGTACTCTACCATAGATACGATCTGCTAATGGTTCGATCATTTCATTACCCACAACGATATCAGATACTTCTACACCTTCATGTGTACCACAATCTGTCATAGATATCTTCACATTTTGTGCAACATCGATCAGTTTTCTTGTTAAGTAACCTGCATTCGCCGTCTTAAGCGCTGTATCGGCAAGACCTTTTCTCGCACCGTGCGTTGAAATAAAGTACTCCAGTACATTCAGACCTTCACGGAAGTTTGACGTAATAGGTGTTTCAATAATAGAACCGTCCGATTTTGCCATAAGACCCCTCATACCAGAAAGTTGTCTGATCTGCGCTGCTGAACCTCTCGCTCCAGAGTCTGCCATCATGTGAACCGAGTTAAATCCGTCTTTATCTGCCTTAATAAGCTCCATAAGACCCTCAGCAATACCATTGTTCGCATCCGTCCAGATATCAATAATTTTGTTATAACGTTCCTGGTCCGTTAAAAGACCCGCACCATATTGTCTCTGAATCTCTTTCACTTCTTCTTTTGCGGCAAGAACGTTTCCTGCTTTCATCTCAGGGATTTTAATATCATCAATGGAAATAGAAACACCCACTTTAGTTGCATATTTGAAACCCATATCCTTAAGATTATCAAGGAAGCCGGCAGTCTCAGAAACACCACCAATTTTATAGATATAGTCAACTAACACACCGATATCTTTTTTCTTCAAAACTTTGTTCCAGTATTTTTCCGGCACATAGTCAGGAATGATCGATTTTAAGATCAATCTACCTGCTGTCGATTTTGCAATGTGCCCATCGATCACTGTTCTAATACGTGCATTAAGATCTAGTGACTGTTGCTCAAATGCAATTTCCACTTCTTCTACATTGGCAAAAAGTTTATGTTCACCTTTTACATCATTTTTTTCAAGTGTTAGGTAATAAAGACCTAAAATCATATCTTGTGAAGGGACTGCAATCGCCTTACCTGATGCTGGAAGCAAAATGTTCATTGATGCAAGCATTAATACTTTTGCTTCAGCTATCGCTTCATCAGAAAGTGGTACGTGTACCGCCATTTGATCCCCATCGAAGTCAGCGTTGAACGCAGAACATACCAGTGGGTGCAATTGAATCGCTTTACCCTCGATAAGTCTCGGGTGGAATGCTTGAATTGACAATTTGTGAAGCGTTGGTGCACGGTTTAGTAAGATAGGGTAATTATCAACTACCTCTTCTAGACACTCCCATACTTCATTCTCTTGCTTTTCGATCATCTTCTTCGCTTGTTTAAGTGTCGTTGCATACCCTTTTTCTTCAAGCTTTGCCATCAAGTGTGGCTTAAAGAGTTCGATAGCCATTTTCTTAGGCAATCCACACTGATCCATACGCAAGTCTGGACCAACAACGATAACCGAACGACCAGAGAAGTCAACCCTTTTACCAAGAAGGTTTTGTCTAAAACGACCTTGTTTACCTTTGATTACTTCAGACAGTGACTTCAGTGGTCTTTTGTTTGCACCCTTAACTGCATTTCCTCTTCTACCGTTATCAAAAAGTGCATCGACTGCTTCTTGAAGCATACGTTTTTCATTTCTAACGATAATTTCAGGGGCATCCAGTTCAACCAATCTTTTAAGTCTCTGGTTTCTGTTGATCACTCTTCTATAAAGGTCATTCACATCAGAAACAGCAAATTTACCGCCATCAAGACTTACAAGAGGTCTCAAATCTGGTGGCAGTACCGGTAGTTGTGTCAACATCATCCACTCTGGTCTGTTTCCTGAGTGAAGGAAAGCCTCGATCACCTTAAGACGTTTAACAATCGTCTTTCTTTTTGCCTCAGATTTTGTCGCTTCAATATCAAGTTTAAGTTGAGTGAACATATCAACAAGGTCAAGCTCTGCAAGCAGTTCCTGAATGATCTCTCCACCCATTCTTGCATCTAGATCTGTGTCCCCAAAACGTTGAGTGATCTGTTGATACTGTTCTTCATTCAATACATCATATTTTGCCAGCGGGGTTAAACCTTCACTGTCATAACTTGCTTCACCCGGTGTTTTAACAATATATGCTTCATAGTAAAGTACTCTCTCAAGGTCTTTCATTTTTACACCCAAAAGTGTACCGATACGTGATGGGAGTGAAGAGACATACCAGATGTGTGCAACAGGAGCGATTAGATCGATGTGACCCATACGGTTTCTTCTTACCTTAGAAGTCGTGACTTCAACCCCACATTTTTCACATACGACGCCTTTATAACGCATCTTTTTGTATTTACCACAAAGACACTCATAGTCTCTGATAGGTCCAAAGATCTTTGCACAGAAGAGACCATCTCTTTCCGGTTTTAGGGTTCTATAGTTGATTGTTTCTGGTTTTTTTACTTCACCGTAACTCCATGAGAGTACTTTCTCCGGACTCGCAACTCTAAGTTGTAATGCTGCTATATCATGCGGTCTCTCTTCACTGTTAAGATCTATTGGTGTTAAATTCTCTAAAAACTTACTCATTTTCACCCTCCACTTCTTTTTTACTCTCATATAATTCTGTATCAAGACCTAATGCTTGAAGTTCTTTTGTCAATACGAACATTGTTTCAGGGACACCTGATGCAGGTACAGGTTCACCTTTGGTGATTGCTCTGTATGCTCTTGCTCTACCTTCAACATCATCTGATTTAATGGTCAACATCTCTTTAAGTGTATGTGCCGCACCATAGGCTTCAAGTGCCCATACTTCCATCTCACCAAATCTTTGTCCACCAAAGAGTGCTTTACCACCCACTGGTTGTTGTGTTACAAGTGAGTAAGGTCCAGTTGAACGTGCATGCACTTTTTCATCAACCAAGTGGTGAAGTTTAAGCATATACATATAACCCACATTGACTCTCTCTATCATCTGTTCACCAGTTTTTCCGTCAAACAGAACCATTTTACCATCGCTGTCCATCTTAGCCATTTCAAAAAGTTTATCGAATTCAGCTTGGTTCGTTCCTTCAAATACCGGTGCAGCAAACTTCACACCTGTAGACCAATCTCTACCGTATTTGATCAACTCTTCATCACTCATCGTAGTCAATAGTTCTTTTGCATTCATCAATTTTGCAACATCTGCAATAGCGATCATTTTCTCTCTAAGATCTTTCACGAAAGTCTCTTGTTGGTTTGCGAACATCTCTTCGATCTGCTCACCAAGGTTTTTACCAACCAATCCTAAGTGTACTTCAAGAATCTGACCGATGTTCATACGAGACGGTACCCCTAGCGGGTTCAAGATAAGATCTACTGGTCTTCCATCTTCTTGATATGGCATGTCAATTTCTGGTACGATATTAGAAACAATACCTTTATTTCCGTGACGCCCGGCCATTTTATCACCTACTTTGAGTTTTCTCTTTGTAGCGATATAAATTTTTACAAGCTTCGTTACACCTGAAGGAAGAATGTCATCTTTTTCAAGTACCGTCAATTTCTCTTCATGTTCTGTTTTAAGTCTTTTCTTTTGTTTCAAGAAATAATTTTTAAGTGACTCATATTCATTTTGTACATCATCTGTGAAAGACTGAACTACACCTCTAAGTGCGAATCTGTTTACACCTTTGATCGTCTCTTCATCGATTTTAGATCCTGCTGGATACTCAGTTTCACCAATCGTAACCGCTTTCACTAACTCTTGTCCTGAAAGATAGTGTGCGATACGTAATATCTCTTCTCTATCTATCATAAGAAGCTGATCATGGTGATCACCATCTAGCACTGCTTTCTCTTCTTCATACGCTTGGATAGCACGTGCGTCTTTTTCATAGCCTTTTTTCGTAAAGACTTTGATGTCAACAACTACACCTTCCATGGATGCTGGACAGTAAAGTGATTTGTTGACCACATGCCCTGCTTTTTCACCAAAGATAGCTCTGAGTAATCTCTCTTCTGGTGTTGGTTTGATCTCACCTTTAGGACTTACTTTACCTACAAGGATCATACCAGGTTTTACATAGGTACCGATCTGAACGATACCGCTTTCATCTAAGTGTAACAACTCATCTTCACGGATATTTGGAATATCACGCGTGATCTCTTCCGTACCGTGTTTGAGTTCTCTTGCTTCCACTTCTTTTTCATAGGTATGTACTGAAGTAAATGTATCTTCACGGATGAGTTTTTCAGAAATGATCACCGCATCCTCATAGTTATATCCATACCAAGGCATAAATGCAACACGGATATTTTTACCGATCGCAAGCTCACCCTGATCCATATTCGCACCATCCGCAATCACTTGTTTTGCTTCGATCTTATCGCCAAGCTTCACAATAGGTGTTTGTGTAAATGTCGTGTTTTGGTTGGTTCTCATATTCTTTTCAAGTGGATAATGGTCTATAAATACACCACTCTCATCTTCACCCATGATATAGATGTTTTTAGCATCTATTTTTTCTACAGTACCTGGTCTTTTTGCTTTTACACATTCCCACGCATCACGGCTTACTACAGCTTCCATACCTGTACCAACAATTGGTGCCTCAGTTTTAAGAAGAGGAACCGCTTGACGTTGCATGTTTGAACCCATAAGTGCACGGTTCGCATCATCATGCTCCAAGAATGGGATCAATGCAGCCGCAGAACCAGAGATCATCAATGGAGAGATATCGATAAGATCAACTCTTTTTGCTTCATTAAGTTCGATGTTACCATTCAATCTCGTCTCGATAAGATCTTCAACAATACGCCCGTCTTCACTGACTACAGTAGATGCAGGAGCAATACATTTGTCTTCCTCCTGTGTCGCAGTAATATATACGATCTCATCTGTAATCTGACAGTCTTTCACCACTTTATATGGTGCCTCAATGAACCCATGTTCATTTACTTTTGAATAGGTAGCCAATGTATTGATAAGACCAATATTCTGACCTTCCGGAGTCTCAATAGGACAAATACGTCCATAATGCGTAGGGTGTACATCCCTTACTTCAAATCCGGCTCTCTCTTTCACAAGACCACCTTCACCCAGTGCCGAAAGTCTTCTTTTATGTGTCACTTCTGAAAGTGGGTTCGTCTGATCCATGAACTGTGAAAGCTGTCCAGATGAGAAGAATTCCAATATCGTATTTGTGATCATTTTAGAGTTTACCAGATCATGTGGCATCAACTCATCCAGTGTTCCAGATACGGTTGTCATCTTATCTTTGATCGCTTTTTGCATCTTCACAAGACCATTGTGAAGTTCATTACCAAGAAGCTCACCAATGGCTCTGATTCTTCTGTTACCTAAGTGATCTCTATCATCTATATGACCTTGACCATTCTTTACTTTAATAAGATATTTCACCGTATTGATAAGATCTTCTGCAGTAAGTACCGTAGCATACTCAGGAATATCCAGACCTAACTTGTGGTTCATTTTCATACGACCAACTTTAGTAAGATCATATCTTTCCGGATCAAAGAAGAGTTGCTGCAAGAAAGCTTTTGCCGCATCAGGTGTCACTGGTTCTCCTGGTCTCATCACTTTGTAGATACGGATCGCTGAAAGTACGTTTTCATCATCAATCTGTTCTGTTTGCTTTAAGAGTCTTAAACTTTCGTTATCCGCGATAAATGCATTAATGATTGACATATCCGCACCCTCAGCAAGGTCATTGATGATCTCGATCTTCTCAATACCTTCATCGATCATCTTTTTAAGTTTACTCTCATCTAAAGGGGTAACGACATCATAAAGTACTTCACCGCTCTCTTGGTCAATAATAGGCTTTGCCAAGTGTCTTTCCATCAATACTTCAAGCGGATATTCGATCCACTCTAAACCATCTTCAATAAGTTTTTCTGCTTTTTTCTTAGTCAGCCTTTTCCCTGCATTGACAACGGTATTACCATTCATATCTTTGACATCATACTCTGCTCTACCACCAAAATCATTCGCATCAAATCTTACAAGGAACCTGTTATCTTTAATATGGATCTCTTTTGTTGCGTAGAATAGTTTTACAATATCATCTTTAGAATAATCCAATGCTCTAAACAGGATCGTCACAGGGATTTTTCTTCTTTTGTTGATACGTGCATACAAGATATCTTTAGAATCATATTCAAAATACAACCATGAACCACGATCTGGAATGATCTGTGCAGAATAAAGCATACCACTACCAACAGTCGTTCCCTCTTCTTCTTTAAAGATAACTCCTGGAGATCTGTGAAGTTGATTGACAATAACTCTTTCAACACCATTAACTACAAATGAGGTTCTATCTGTCATCAATGGAATATCACGTACGAAAACAGCCTGCTCTTTAATCTCTTTTGGATCAAGTTTTTCACCTGTTTTTTCATCTCTGTTCCAAATTGTCAATGCAATGTTCATCTTAAGTGATACTGAGTAAGTCAAACCTCTCTCCATACACTCTCTAACCGTATATTTAGGTTTAACGATTTCAGAGTTTTTGTATGTGAGTGTCAGTCTGTTTTGTTGGTCATGGATAGGGAAAGATGATCTGAAAACTTTCTCTAATGTAGAGTTTTTTCTGTCTTTTTCCCCTAACATTAAAAAGTTTTCATAACTTTTTTGTTGAAGCTGGAGTAAGTTTGGGATTTCAATTTCTCTTGGTGTTTTTGAAAAGTCAACACGAAGTCTGTTACCAGAATGTAAAGAATTTAACATGGGTTATCCTTATTTCGGTTTAGTTTGGTTTATGTAGTGTGTTTAATGT
This sequence comes from Sulfurovum sp., assembly GCA_041552675.1. Lineage (GTDB taxonomy): Bacteria > Campylobacterota > Campylobacteria > Campylobacterales > Sulfurovaceae > Sulfurovum. The sequence continues at coordinate 570 of JBFEKK010000021.1, read as the reverse complement.
GTATATATTGGGTATACAAAAAAACTATTGCCATGAGGGTATGAAATGTCTCCGAATAGTTTATCGCTATATCCAATGAGGTTTGTAACATGAGCTTAGGCAGTCTGCCTAAGCTCTCTTAAATAATATAAATTATTTAAGCTCGCATTTAGCGCCAGCTTCTTCAAGTTGTTTTTTGAAGTCTTCTGCTTCTTCTTTAGAAACACCTTCTTTAAGTACAGATGGAGTCTCTTCAACAGCAGCTTTCGCTTCTTTAAGACCAAGACCAGTGATTGCTCTTACTGCTTTAATTGCGTTGATTTTTTTATCACCTGCATCAGTAAGTACTACGTCAAACTCAGTTTGCTCTTCTGCAGCTTCAGCAGCTACACCAGCTCCACCAGCTACTACTGTAGCTTGTGCAGATACGCCAAATTTTTCTTCAAATTCTTTTACAAGCTCAGAAAGCTCAAGTACTGACATGTTTGAGATAAACTCAAGAACATCTTCTTTAGTTGTTGCCATAATTAATTCCTTAAATTATAATTCATATGAGATGAAACATTTTACAGTTTCAAATTAAAAGAGCCT
>JBFEKK010000020.1:0-9106 GCA_041552675.1 Sulfurovum sp. | reverse complement strand
TGCTATGATTAAATAAAACATAAGGTTAACATTTTATGGAAAAAGATTTTGATGGTGTTTCACTACTACGCAGTATACGCATTCTGCTCTTAATCCTGATCAGTTTGTTGGCGCTTTTTGTATTTCTACCAAGAATTGAAAGTATATGGGCTTCCATGCAGGCGGAACCAAGATCGGTTACTGCAAGAGGAGAACTTTCACTTACAGAAAAAACCAATATCGAAATCTTTCAACAGAGCAGTCCATCCGTGGTTTACATTACAACACTTGAAGATACTCTCAACCTTTGGACACGTGACATTACCCGTATCCCCCGTGGTACGGGATCAGGTTTTATATGGGACAGACAAGGACACATCATTACCAATTATCATGCATTGCAAGGTGCTTCTGCTGTAAGAATACGGCTAAGTGACCAGCGTACTTTCAATGCCACACTCATCGGAGCAAGTCCAGAGCATGATTTAGCTGTTTTACGTATACCAGTGACGACCAATATGCCAAAACCTCTTGCTATTGGTACAAGTCATGACTTACAGGTTGGACAGATCACTTATGCGATAGGAAATCCATTTGGGCTTGACCAGACGCTCACCACAGGTGTGGTGTCAGCCCTCAATCGTAGTCTACGCAATCACAATGGCTCGTCTATTGAGGGTCTTATTCAAACTGATGCAGCCATTAATCCAGGAAATTCAGGTGGTCCACTACTTGATAGTGCTGGTAGATTGATTGGGATCAATACAGCTATCTACAGTCCTTCCGGCGCATATGCAGGTATTGGTTTTGCTGTACCGGTTGATACAGTGAATCGTATCGTACCACGGATCATTAAAGATGGTCACTACCAAAGACCAAAACTAGGCATCACTATTAATGAAAACCTCAATAAAGAGATTACCAAAGAGCTAGGCATCCTTGGTGTTGCAGTCATAGAGATTCAGCCAAACTCAGCTGCCCAGAAATCAGGTCTTAGCGGGCTCACAATACAAAACAATACTATCATCTCTGGAGATGTTATCGTTGGGATAGACCAACATAAGATAGAGACTACCCAAATGCTTCTCTCTACACTAGAGAAATATAATATCGGTGACACAGTAGAGGTAAAACTTTTTAGGAACAATCAAGTAATAGAGGTATCTCTTACATTAGAATAAATATTTTTCTTAACTATGGTTGTCAACGGTTGGAGGAATGATATCTCCACTGGCTTGCATACTTAGTGCTTCAGGATATTTTTTGTAGTGTTTTCGTACTGCTTTGGCTAAAGCTTTTTTAGTGTTTTCTTCTACAGGTGTCGGCATCTCATTCGGTAAAGCTTTCAGTATTGCCTGAACTAAGCTATCTTGAGGCTGAGGCATTTTTTTTACCCAGGCAGCCAAGAGATCTCTGTTCACATGAGAAGGGATGGAACCCATGATACCTACATCATTCTGATCATGTACAAGCAGACCTGATGTGGTTCCTCTATCCAGTGTAAGTACCTGGAAAAGATAGAGTGTATGGTAAGCCAGTTGTTCCTCTTTCTCTTCATCGGTAAAAGTAGGATAGTCCATTAATTTTTTTGAAATAATGTCAATATATGTGTCTATCACTCTTTCGCCTACTTTCAATACAAACGCTTTATCTTCTTCAAAATTTCCGCTATTGTAACCTTCAAGATAATAATGGCTTACACCACGATGTCGTCCCAGTACAGGAATATAAAAATATCTGTCACCTTGTGCCGCACCCTCTTCGTAAAGTTCACCTGTGACTTTTTTGAGCATTTCAGAAAAATGCTTTTTATCTGCATCAGATTCACCTATGATCGAAGGGTTTAAATCAGCCATTACACGCCAATACCCTTCTCCATCTCTCATCTGTGTCCAAGAGATATGCATATGCATAGACGGCGCATGAGGATTACGTGGGTGTATGATAGTAGAAATTGCAGTGGCTGAACCTAACTTTTTACTCTTGTCATCATCATAGTGTACTTGGGAAACATTGACTGAACCTCTGTCAAATACAACAGAGTCTCTGGCTTCATAACGTACACCTCCACCATGTTTACCCCCGTCACGTCCCCAGGTAACAGCTTCACAAGACTTCCCTTCTCCAAACTGTAAAGCAAGAGAATTCAGTTTTGAAACGAAATAAGCCTGCAATCCGTCTACAAGAGTATATGCTTCTTTTGCTTGAGGTGATTTTGCAGGGATGTTCATGGGTGTTGGCCTTTATTTTTTATGGCATTATATCATAGTAATTTTTATTTCATTTCGTTACAATACGCACATAATTATTTACAAGAAAGAGGCACAATGAAACGACATTTTATATTAACGGTATTAGTTGCATTAGGATTCTCTGGATGTACAAGTTCTATAGGCCATCTCATAGAGCCGACTAAGCCAACGCAACCGGGTCAAAAAATTCAATCAACACAGACAATTTACGATTATGAAGAGCCCACTCCTGAAAAAAAAGAGGCTTATGAAAACACTATGAGAAAAATAGCCTCAGGTATTCAAGATGATCCTAATTATCAGAGACTTTCCCTCAATACACCTGAAAAAAAAGAGTGGTTTAAAAAGTTGACGTACAGACTATGGGACAGACAGATCACGCGACAGCAATTTATCGCAGAGGGACTCAAAAGATATCCGGATCATGGATATGAACTGAATTTTATTGTCAGAGGATTTACCTTTAATTAAACCTCTGCTACGCATAAAGAATCGGGTCTACACTGCCCGCTTCTTCAAATCCTTTTAATCTCAATCTACAACTGTCACAAACACCACAAGCCTTCTTTTCGGATTTATAACAACTCCATGTATCTTGCAATGGGACATTGAGCTCTAAAGACTTTTGGACTATCTGACTTTTTTTCAAAGCCACCAATGGCATTTTTATCTCTAGATTTGTTTCATCTTTTGTGCCAAGATTTATCGCTTTTTGCATTTGCTCTATATAACTCTCACGACAGTCAGGGTAGCCTGAACTATCTTCTTCTACCACACCGATAAAGAGTGCCTGTGCACCATGTTTCTCAGCCACAGCAGCCGCTATAGAAAGAAAAATGCCATTTCTGAAAGGAACATAGGTCACAGGCACACCCTCTTCTAATCCTCCGGTCGGTACATCGATACTTTGATCTGTCAAGGCAGAAGCACCTATCTGTTCAAAAAAAGGCAGATCGATCTCATACGTTTCACATGCATTAACAGCTGATGCAACCTTCCGGAAGCATTCAAGTTCTTTATCCTGTGTACGTTGTCCATAGTTAAAATGTAAAGCGATGATTTCATACTCTTCATTTTGCGCTATTTTAGCGCTCAAAGCACTGTCCATACCTCCGGAAATAATACATACTGCTTTTTTATTCATTAAATCAGACCTTCAATAGCGTTATTTACTGCCATTTTACCAACATTTGGGTAAACTTCGAGCATGATAGACTTAGATAATCAAACACCACTGGCAGTTGACTTGGAAGCATTGGAGAAGATAGCAGATGCTCTTTCTGACAAAGAAGTAGAACTGATCATCACCGATGATGAGACCATACAGGAACTCAATGCACAGCATAGAGGTAAGAACAATGCAACCGATGTACTCTCGTTCCCCATGGAGGCACCTTTTACAGAACAATCTATATTTGGTATGCCCTTAGGCTCTATCGTTATTGCAGAGTCATTTGTCAAAGAAAAGGCAGCAGAATTTGGACACAGTATTCAAGATGAACTCTCACTTTTGTTCATTCATGGTATGCTTCATTTACTGGGCTTTGACCATGAGCATGATCATGGTGAAATGAGGATGAGAGAAAAAGAGCTCATAGAAGCGTTTGATCTTCCTAACAGTCTAATCGTAAGAACAGAGGAGTATTGATTTGAGTTTTGTTATTTTTGTTATTGCCATGGGGGTATTGATATGGGGTGCGGACCTGCTTATTGATCAGAGTGAACGCATCGCTTTAAAGTTCAATATACCAGAGTTTATTATCGGTGCAACGCTCATAGCACTTGGTACCTCCTTACCTGAAATGGCAGCAAGTATCGCTGCAAGTCTAAGTAATAAACCTGATATAGCCATAGCCAATGTGATAGGAAGCAATATACTTAATATCACCCTTGTGCTGGCAGCAGTTTTTCTTATAGCCACAAAGATCAATCCAAGCAGAGACTTTTTTGCCAAAGACAGTACTTGGGCACTGGTACCGGTATTGGTCTTTATATTGATGATACTTGATGGTATGATCACGAGGTTTGATGCTTCACTTTTGTTACTTTTAATGGGTGCATACCTTCTCTTTCTTCTTCAAGATGCCAAAAATATTCCTAAAGAGGATTTCGAGGATCTTGATATAGGTACTTTCTCCTGGACGACGAGCATACCTATACTTTTAGTAGGATTTGTTCTCGTCATCATTGGTGCACATTTTACCGTAGAAAGTGCTTCAGACATAGCTAATAGCTTTGGAATTTCAGAGTGGATCATAGGTATTATCATGGTTTCATTAGGTACATCATTACCAGAATTGGTTGTAAGTATCTCTGCAGCGCTCAAAGGAAAAGTTGACATGGCCATAGGAAACATCATCGGTTCAAATATGGCTAACACGACTGTGGTCCTTGGTGCAGCAGCCTTCACCAAGCCTATGATTATAGATGCACCTGCATACATCTTTGATATCGCTATGATGATCGTAGCTACCCTGCTCCTTGTATTTATCACAGCAAACAAACTCTACACCAAATCCGCGGGTATCAGCCTCATCATTCTTTTAGGACTCTTTTTAGATAATACTTTACAAAGCATGTAAAGTATTATCTGGAGCTGTTATTACCCCCGTCTTCTGTAGCTGCTTCTCCTGTAGAAAAGTAGCCTTCCCTATAAAGCCATTTATAGATATCTGCAGTGATAGGACCTGCCGTACTACCACCATGACCCCCATGTTCAACCAGTACGGTTACAATGTATTTAGGATCTTCATACGGAGCATAGGTCGTAATCCAGGCATGGGAACGATGATAATAGGCGAGCTCTTCCTCTTTTAAACGTTTTTGCGTGGATTGAGGGATGGAAGTGACTTGCGAGGTACCTGTTTTACCGGCAACAACAATAGGCAGTTTACTCATGGTACTATATGCCGTTCCACCTCTTACATTACATACATCATACATCCCTTTTCTAATCTCGTTCAAATAGTACGTGTTAAAATTCAAAGCCTTTAATTCAGGCTCAATTCTCTTACCATCAACTTCCCTTGCAATAAATGGCTTAGCAAGTGATGAAGTAGCGATCAAGCCCGTATAACGTGCTACCTGTAAAGGTGTAACCAGATCATATCCCTGGCCTATGGATGAGATGACTGTCTCACCCATATACCATGGCTGTTTATAACGTTTCATCTTCCATGCTTTATCTGGCATTACACCTGCATATTCACGCGGTAGATCCACACCTGTTGTTACACCTAAACCAAAAGTACGAAGGTTTTTTGCCATCGCATCAATACCAACTTTTAAGCTTTTATTGTAAAAATAGACATCACAACTCTCTCGTATCGCTTTTCTAAGTTCAACGTTGCCATGTCCCCATCGTGACCAACATCTAAACTTATGTTTACTGGTACCAAGTGTAATATGCCCATTACAATACTCAGGTGCGCCAAGAGAATTAGGCAATGCTTTAGAAAATGCCAATGCCATGCCCATTTTAATCGTTGAGCCCGGAGGATATGTTCCATGTATAAATTTGTTGGTAAAAGGATGTGCAAGATCATCCTGCAAAGCTTTCCAATCTTTAAAACTGATACCTCCCACAAAAAGATTAGGATCATAGGAAGGATAACTGACTGCAGCCAACACTTCGCCATTAGTTCTCATGACAACCGCCACACCAGTCACATCTCCAAAACGTTCATAGATCATCTTTTGGAGCTCTATATCTATATTGAGACGTATATTTTTATTGTCCTTTGGAGGTTCTTTTTCAAGTACTTCTATGGCTTTGTTCGTTGCAGTTACTTTACTGATCTCATAACCTAGTTCACCTTCTAATACTTTATTATAATGGCGCTCTAAACCACTCTTTCCTATTTTACCAACCTCATTGACCACAGGATCTTTTTCGTTTTCTTTTTTATTAGATCTTCCAGTGTATCCGACTATATGTGCTGCATACTTTCCATAAGGATAATAACGTTTTGTTTCTGCTTCTATTTTAATATTCTCTATTAAACTTAACTTTGGATAGGCACCCATCATATCAGCGTAATGTATAAAATCAACGACTTTTATATACTTGTGATTGTAAGGTGAGTTGTGTTTTTTATAGACTTTTAACATCACTGTTTTATTGAGATCTGGAAACGTTTCAAGCAGTGTGTCGATGACATTTTCCAGCTGATGGTTCTTTACCTTTAAGTGTGGTGCAATAGAGAGTGAAAACCCGATCTGGTTCATGGCCAATAGGTTTCCACGAACATCCGTTATCTCTCCTCTAACAGGTTTGATAAATTGTTTTCTTTCTATATTCTCTTTTGCTAACTCCTCATAGTAAAAATTGGATTTGATACTGACATGATAGAGTCGTGTGATCATCACACCCCAAAAGATAAGGAAAACCAATACAATAAACTTATATCTCATAAGATCACCACAACTAACATATCTACAATAAGGGTATAGAGTAAGATTTCATCTAAAATAATACTCTGAGTCTGAAAGATAAAATCATAAGAAAACAAGCATCCCAAATACATAAGATCTAAAAAAAGTACACTTAAAAGTGCTCTACATATTTTACATCGTCTGAAATGTTTTAAAGAGGGATAGACAAGTATGTAAAACAATAAAGAAGAGATCACTGTAAGAAAGATCGGTAAAGAAAGATTGACTTCCAAATTCACCATATAAACGATAGCAAGTAAAATAAAGGATGTTTTTCCCCTTTCTAAACCCTGTACTAACATATAACCCATAGCCCCTATCAAAAGGGGTAAAAAAACATAAATAGAGATAAGCATAGGATAAAAAAAGATGAATATACTAGCAAATAACCAAAAAAACAGGCCATGCTGTGCTTTTGTTACATGATCCATAAAAAACTCAGATTAAACTAATTTGTAGACTAAGGCTACTTCATTACAGATAGGGAAATGAATGCACTTAATGCAATCCGCCCAGATCTTATGTTCAGGTATCACCTCTTTATCGATCTCTTTAAAGTTTAATTTTAGAAAGAACTGAGGAAGATAGGTTAAAACAAGTACATCCTCTTCTACACCTAAATTTTTAGCTTCATCCAATGTGAACTGTACCATTCTCTGACCCACATTTTGTCTACGATAGGCTTCATCTACTATGAGACTTCTAATCTCTGCTAATCTTCTAGAGTGTATATGTAAGGCTGTATATCCAACAAGTTTGTCACCATCTTTTGCCAAAACATATGAGCGTATATTGGTTGCCACTTCATCTTCTGTACGATTCAGGATGATTCCATCTTTAACTTCAGAGACAACCAGTGCCTGCATTGCAGGGATATCACTCAGTTTAGCTTTTACAAGTTCGATCACTCTTTTTCCTCATTCTCTTGTACTGTATCATTCTTACTTTCGGCTCCATCATCTACACCTACACCGAAAATCGTTTGCAGTATCATTTGATGTACTCTGTCATGGCCATTCTTTTTCAAGTTTGAAAGTGTGATAGAACCAGGGAATTCTCTTTTGAGCTTTGCTCTCTCTTTTTGATTGAGTTTATCGATCTTCGTAAATACTGTCAGGTATTTCTGATCAGGACGAATAAATTCAGAGATATAGTGTTCCACATCATCATCTATCTTGGCATGAGGATGGCGGGCATCACGGAGATGGATAAAAAGACGTATAGAAACACGATGTTGAATAAATTCGACAAGGTTCTTCTGCCAAACTTCTTTCAATGACTTAGAGACCTTTGCATATCCAAATCCGGGTAAATCTACAAAACGTACAGGGTAACTCTGTTCGTTGTACAGATATCTCGTTTCAAAAAAGTTGATCAGTTGTGTTTTTCCTGGTGTAGCTGAACTTTTGGCCAAGTTCTTTCTTTGTGTTAGCGAATTAAGTGTGGAACTCTTACCTACATTTGAACGCCCTAAAAAAACCACTTCACTCATATCTTCTGGTAAAGAATCAGCAATACTCTGTGCTGATTTGATAAATGCTGCTTCTACTACACGAGGTATACTCACTATTTATCCTCCATATCAAAAATAAATTTTACAGGTTTTTTACTACTTCCCTTAACATCTACACTCCCGGTAGACATATCAAGCATGATCTCATCACCATCTACATGTCTTTTCTTGACCAGATCATCTATAATTGCTTTTCCTTTTAGAACGTAAAGTGATTTAACCATATTGTATATTACTCTATCGGCACTTCCTTTGAAATGTTTTTCATCTTTTTTAAACTCAAAGGAGACTGATCCAATAGCTTCATATTTGCTTGTTTCATTGTTCTCACCAAAGTAGACGATGACTCTATCAGCATGCAACCAATCACCACCTTTGATGATTTTCGCATCACCTATAAAATGTACTTCTTTTTTTAACTCTTCTGCCTCCATAGAAGTAGAGGTTATTTTGACCTTTTCTGCAAAAAGTGTCTGTGTCAACATAAGTAAAAATATTATTTTCAAAAAATTCAATATAACCCCTTTCTAAGCTATTTAGTTAAACATTGTACCATGATATTACTTGTCTGGTGTATAAAAGACTGTACCGACAGTCGTACCTGTAGCCTTTTTTTCACGTATATTATACTCCATACTTTCTCCCTCAATTATATTTTGCCCCTTCACGCCGGTAAAAGGTGATGTGATATGTAAAATTTCAGTATTTTTATTGTAAAAGGCATGTTCTGTTTTATACTTATAGCCATCTTTTTCCTGCAGAACAACATCACCATCCAAGTAAAGAAAATCACCTTTAAATCTAGCTTTATTGGCAGAAAGAGACTCTATCTTGTCACTTAAATAAACGGGATCATCTAATGTCAATACATCATTGTCTCTCACCCCATACGTAGCATATACCCGACTTTTTATATTTTCTGTATCTA
>JBFEKK010000019.1:0-9280 GCA_041552675.1 Sulfurovum sp. | reverse complement strand
TTTTTTCTATATCTTCTGCTAAAACAGCATCATGAAAATCATTTATTATATCTATCTCTTCTTCATGCAGCATATTCATCATAGCATTTGATACTTGTTGTACATCTCGTTTTTGCATTAACATTCTATATCCTTCAAATTTGTCTTGATAATAAAGATTATAGCTTACAAAAATTGTTTTTATATTGATAAGAATCAAGGAAAACTTCAAAATATAAACCATTGCAAAAGGGGTCTATTTTATCTGTAAGTATCTTTGGAGATGAGTGGGGAGACAGGATATGAAACTTTCCAGCCATAAAGTATTACATCTTTACACTTACTATTTTAATCTAAACAGTACTAAAGAATCTTGAATATAAAGACACATTTATATAGAATATTTTCTTTTAGGAGTATTTTTATCTTATTTAAAGTTTTAATAACTATACTCCCGTAAATAAATGACCTAAAGGAAAAAAGTTTATGTATACAGTACAAATGGAACACGAATGTGGATGTTTTAAAAGAAGTGAATATGAAAGTGAAAAATCATTTGATAAACAGCAAGATGCATACAATTATTCAAATATTGTAGCGGAATTCATGAATGAGGAGTTTTGTACAAAACACCTATTTTTTGCTCAAAAAACAGGTGATAATACGTTTTTGATCAGAGTATCTGAAAATCCTAATGCAGGGAGTTCTTGTAGTACAGGTAGTTGTGGCCCTTGTGGTTGTGACTAATATCCACTGATTTTACACTCAATTGAGATTTAGAAAGCTAAAACTACGCTTTCTGAATCAATCAATCTTTATAAGCTAGGTGACTTACATTCCCCCCTACTCTCTTTATTTTTCTTCAATACTGATATCTGAAGCTATAATATACAAAGGTGCATTATGAACATGTAACATAGCAGTACCACTTCCTAGTGCAAAACCATATAAATCATGTTCTTTCACTATGCTAATCCCACTCCCCATATCCATAAATGGCAGTACGCTATTTTGCAGTATTCTTGACTCTTTGATATCCTTAAACTCAATACTGATAGTATTAAGATCTTCACCATCATCATCTTGTACCACAATTGTAACAACCTTTGACGAATCCGATAGTGGTTGAATTGAACGTATCTGAGCATCTTTAAAGTGGTTATACTTCTCTAATAAACTATTTATTTGTTCCATTTTTGGCCTTTATCTTAGATGTGACATCTTAGCGAAAGAAGACTTACTTATACCCTTTGTTAGAAGATCGTAGGGTTTCAAAGTTTTCTAGGATTGATGACATAAACAAGTAGCATGAGAGGCAGATATTTAGTTATAAACAAATCATATAATTTTTAATAAAGAATAATATGCTATGCTATATCATAAAACTATCAAGAAAGGATTAGACATGAGTAAATTAGATTTAACACTGACAGAAAGAGTATTGCTTGAGCCCAATAAGGTGAAGAATGAGTTGATAGATGTTAATGATACATTTATGAATAAATCAAATAGTGATAGCTTAAAACCAACGGAGCTAGATTTAGAAATCTGGCGTGAAATCTTTAAAGAAGACCAAGTAGTAATACACGGTTGTAGGTGTGGTTGTAGATAACTATATGATAGGCTTAAGTTAAAGACTTAAGCCCCATATTTCGAAGCGAATAAGTGTTATTACTTTACAGAAGGGTCGAATATTGCAATTTGCTCCAACGCTTGATCAAAGTACTCTGGTGTCAATTCAAAAGCATTGATCCCTAAGTCGGCTATCCCAAAAAGTTTATCTGTATCTTTGGGTGAGACTAAAGCAAATATTGTTTGTTCAGGTTTCATGTCTTTGATCTGCTTTAATAGACCAACATCCCCAGGTTCGACGCTAAGATCACCAAGAACAATATCATATTGGTTTGCATCAAAAAGCGTTAGCGCTTCTTCTTTACCTAAGACTTTATCTACTCTATTGAACAATTCATTGAACATTTTAGTACTAGTATCAAACATTGACCTATCGTCTTGGATGAAAAGAAGATTCCACTTTTTAACTGTATCCATAATTTTCCTTTTATTTAAAAAATATAAACTTTTAAAATAAAGTATTAAAAAAATTCATTTAAATCTTTTTCTTAGTATTGAAAAACTGCTTAGAAAACTGCTCACCTTTTTTCTTAAACACTTCAGCAATATCAGGTACATAGACTTCATCAGCCGTTATTGAAAAGAGCTCTAGCCACCTCGTAAAAGTTTCTTTTTTAAGATGAGGCATCTTTACATGAGCACCCACAAAATTTCCATAATAAGTGTTTTCCCCTAGAATTTTAGCCAACCAAAAATCCGCTAAAAGATCTATGTGTTCAAACCAGTCCTCACTACTTATATCATCACCAATTTCATCTATAAAAAAAGGAGCTAGTATTTCATCCTCTATAGCTTTTTCATAAAACGAAGTCATCAAGATTCTAAGGTTTTCTCTAGTAATACTATTTTGAAGTTCTATCCTTCATCCTTTTTGTACAAACCATCTATAAACACAATTGTAGTCAAAGTAAAAAGATGATTTTTTTTGAAATGAAATTATAGCAAAATTTATAAAAAACTAGAACACTCTTTTCATCACTTGTATCAGCTGTTTCGCATGTACCGATTAGAACTAGTATGAAGTAACCTATAGGTTTTTTGGGTATAATAATAAACTATGAATTATCTTTAGATCATATAGGAACACTATGCCAATAACGATTAAAAAGCCCATTACACTCAAAGCTTACTTGAAGATACAAGTTGATGCACCTAAAATGTACCTTGTTTCTATCCTCAATGATAAGTACGTTTCATGGGAATTTTGTATGAGAATGCTCAGGGAGGTCTTTCATAAAGATCTAGAAGATGCAAAAGCTATTGCCCATGAGATCGTAACCAATGGTGAAGGGTTTTGTGGCGGGTACATGTTTGAAATAGCGCAAACCAAAGCAGAACTCGTTGAAGAACAAGCTAAAAAAGAGGGATTTACTTTGTGCTGCTTGATCGAGGAAGTTTAAAGTTCCAGTCTCTCTTCCTCTCTTGCTTTTTAGATCATCCTTTACTCTTTTATATTGAAACTTATCGGCATCTGTCAGTAAGTATAAACTTTTTGTAGCTATAATCTTTTTTGAAAACCTAATTTTATGGAGATAAAATGCTAATTCAAGAACACGATGTACAACAAGTGGCAAATGCCATGATGAATATGCTGCATGAAGATGAGATGGAAGTGATCAACAACTTTTATGATGCTGTTAAAGCCAAAGATGTAGAAAAAGTTGATGAACTTTTTCCAGGATTTTTAACTGAGATAGAAACTCACTTTAAAACAGAAGAAGAGATGATGGAGCAAAGTGCTTATCCCGATATGCAGATGCACAAAAGTGATCATGATGCAATAAGAAAAAAATTAGAAAAGTTTCACAAACGATGGGAAGTACTTAAAGGTCCAAAAGAGCTGCAAGGTTTTTTGGAAAAAGATTTTAAAAAGTGGTACACACAACACATTTCAAAATGGGATGCACAGACTGCTCCGAACATTGGCTAATAAGCAATATTAAAAAGTACAGTTCCATTCTAGGATGGATCTTAACTTGTGAATACTCTTTATGGAGCGAGACTTTTAAAAGTCCTTACTCCAATAGAATATTATTTAGCTAGAATCTCATCCAATTCATCTTCATAAATGATCTCTTTCTCAAGAAGTAGTTTTGATAAACGCTCTATCATACTCCAGTGATCATTTACTAACTCTGAAATACGTTTTTCACCTTCAAGCATCCAACGCTCTAAGGCAGTGTCTATTTTCTGATGATAATGTTGTGTATCTTGACTGTTCTTAGTGCTTTTATTGGCATCCAGCACACCATTGATATTGATATATCCAACCTCTTTATCCATTCCATAATGTGCTATGGCTGTATACGCATCACGTGTGGCTTGTTGTATGTCGTTTGCAGCACCTGTATCCATACCCTCGATCTCACCAAAGCGTTTTATTTGTGCTGTTCTTCCTGCTAAAGATACACATATTTTGTCTTTAAAATCTTTTACCGTCATGTTCTCTTGAACATCACTGTAGTTATGTGAAATAAAGTGCTCATTGTTGTCTTTTGGCGTAAGACTAACATGCTCAATGCTAACATGAGGCATTAAGGTCTTAGAAATGACTGCTCGTCCCGCTTCATAGACCGCTGTCTCTTCAAACATCTGTTCAAGAGATAAGTAAGACTGTCTCTCACCATATTTAATCGTATTAATTTGATCAATTAAAATATCTTGCGTGATTGCAGGCAATCCATGACGTAAACAGTAATAAGACGCTTCTTTTCCTAGCATTTCAAGTTGAGAACCTGTAAATCCTGTTGTATACATCAGAAGTTTTTTCATATCAAATGTACCGCTTGTAGGCTTTTCTTTAATTACTTTATCTAAAAAGTATTGCCTTGCATCTTTATCAAGATTATTGATCTCTATATGGATCTCTACCCGTCCTGGTCGGATAATAGCAGAATCGATGTTTTCTTTATAATTAGTTGCAGCAATGACAAAGATGTCTTCACCTTTTCTGCCTGCAAAGCCATCCATCTCTGATAAGAGTTTATTAATAGGTACTTCTCTACCATTTTCTCCATCACGTTTTCCGAGGGTATCGATCTCGTCAATGAAGATGATAGCCGGTGCATATGCCTTTGCCTTAGTAAAGATAAGCTTTGTCTTTTCAGGTTTGAGCAGTTCAAGTCCCGTAGTCGAGATAAAAGGCAGTTCCGCCTCTTTAGCAAAAGCTTTTGCCAGCATCGTCTTCCCTGTACCTGGAGGTCCATACAGAAGCATACCCTTTGGTGGTGCGATATTAAAACTTTCTAAGAGTTTGGGCTCTTTAAAAAAGTTTATGACCTCACCTAGTCTCTGCTTAGCCTTATGATGACCCGCAATATCATCAAAAGAGACATTAGGGATATCAAAGACGAGACCGTCTTCACTAAAGTCTTTAATTCTAACCACTTGCGAAAACTTACACGAGTTGACTTTATAGCTTATAATACCATTTTTCTCCGTGATGGTATCGTTTATATCAAGGGTAGTGTTTTTTCTAAATAGTTCTCTGACGAGTGTTTCACTTTCAATAAGCGGGCTTACACGCTCTTTTAAAAATGTTACAGACTCTTTAGATAGTGATACTTTTATCTGCTTGAAACTCATGATCGGCTTGTCTGTTTCTTGCATAAATTCGGTGATTCTGTTAAAAAAGATGGTGCTTACTTTCTCTTTAAGACGTCTTGCATCAAGTTCTGGAGCAAAGTTAAGCATCTGTATTTTCAAAAAGTTATCAAAATTCTTACCTACAACAAACTCGATCTTATATTGGTCATAAAACTCATCTTTATAGCTTAGAAACACTCTTTTGGATATTTTTTCAAAGGCATCATACTCAAGCTTATTAAACAAGACAATGTGTGCTTTAGAAAATCTAGAAACAAGCTCTGGTACGATGGCTTCCTGTATACCGCCACTTCTACTTTCTCTTTTCTTTTCTCTTTTTATCGCTTCAAGGATCATCGATTCGGCTTGAATATAGTCTTTTTCAACTAAATCATGAAACCTGTAGTCTTGGTAAAGCTCTTTACCTACACTTGTCGTAATAATAAAGATTGCCTCAGTAAAGTCCACTAAGTAGTTTGCATTTTCATCGTTGTAGATGATATCAGGATCTTCATTACACGGTTCATCGGTAATCTTGTCCCAACCACATGCATCACGCATTTTACCACCTTCAAAGATGGAAAAAAGGTTGTTTTGGATGACATTGTCACACTTTTCAAAGGAATCAAGCACGATGACAGCCTTAGGGTTTCTATGTACAAAGCCAGTGAGTTGACCGACACCATAGCCTTTCCACCCTGCAGGGTAACCATACAACTCTCCACCGTTTTGCTGATGGTACTGTGTCATGTCAAACTTCATGATCTTATACTTCGGCATATGTTCTGCCATCAATTCAGCAAGGAAGGTCTTACCCGTAGCGGGAGGGCCTAAAAAAAGGTAGGTAGCCTTAGGTCCTTTTTCATCTTTGATAGAGGTTTTCATACTGTTGGCAACAATATTGATTGCCTGTTCTTGTCCAAAAAGATCTTTAGAGAGTTCTTCTTTGAATTGCTTCACAAATTCTATATTGTTTTGCGCTTCTATGAGGGCTTCGTCATCCCACTCACCTTCATCTAGTTTCTTGTGTTTTTCAATATTTGCTTTGACTAATGCTTCTGTTTCTGTCATGTTTTACTCTTATTAGTTTTGAATCTATTTTATGTATATAATCAATTAAGTGAATTGTAGCTTTTCTATCTTAATTATGAAGTATCCTGTTACTAGGGTGAAAACTATCCCTTACTCTTTGCTTTAGCAATACGTGCTAACATATCATCAAAATTTCCAGTTGAACGTACTTCTACTACTGCTGTGACTACTGCATGCAATGCAACATATTTTAGATAGCTTGTAAGGTCTTCACAACCGCTCTCTTTCATGTTTTCTTCTATTTTAATTTTTTGTGCCTCTGTTACTTTAAATCCAAGTTCTACAGATGCTTCCCCAGTTGATGAACCTACAGGTGTAAGAGTAAATGCTTGAGTTTTGAGTGCGACTACTTTTACATACGCAGAGATGTCATCAAACCCATTTTCTGACGCTCTTAACTCTATCGTCTCTTTTTGTTCTTGTGTTACATTAAAATTTATATCAATAGTTGTATCCATTAATCTTTTTTTTCCTTTAGGACTTTTGTAGGCCATCATATTGTAAATTCACTTAAAACCCTATTTCAAACTTTAGGGGCATACTATGATGCTTTAATATTTAAGATATAAAAGCTACAATTCAACCAATTGATTAATTGGTAAAAAAGATTAAACACTATAAAGGTAATAAATATGACAGAAACATTAGAACTCTTACAAGATGAAAAAACATCGGCTGAGATTTTAGATCAATTAAGTAAAGATGAGAATCCATTTGTTCGTGTACGAGTAGCTGCACATATGAATACATCAGCAGAAACATTAGTTAACTTGAGTAAAGATGAAACTCCTCTAGTGAAACAGTTTGTTGCAGAACATTTAAATACACCAATGGATACTTTAATTGAATTAAGTAAAGATAGTGATCTTTCATATTGGATTGCAGGAAATCCTAATACACCTGTAGAGATATTAAATGAACTCAGTAAAGATGAAGATGAAAATGTTCGATCCTCTGTTGCAGTCAATCCAAGTACACCAGCTGAGACATTGGATATATTAATGATAGATGAAAATGAAGATGTCCGCGCAGCTGTTATGAAAAATCCAGTGATACAAGCTAAGATCGGAAAATAACTTTTTTATCTTTCTTCATTGGTAGGATAGAGAACTTAAAAAAATAAGATCTCTTTTGCTAAGCAACGAAATGTAAGTAAGATACTTCAAGGCTTCAATAAGTCTGCCCTATGCTACTAGGATTTGCACTTTGATTGATAAACCTTTTTGACATCTGCGATAAATGCATTTGTAAACAGTTCTGTGAATTCTTCATCTTCATCATGATATGCTATAAACCCAAAGAAATCCTCAGGTGTAATTTCACACTCACACATTTTGTCTATTGCTTCCATATAATGGTCAGTAGAAAAGAGACCTGCTATCTCTTCTCCTAGATAATCGTATTCTGCATGATCAATCTCTTCATAACACTTTTGCTTATGTAGCAAGGCTTCAAGTTCATCAATCCTATTACCTTCTTCCGCTGAGGCAGATCCATTTTTTAGAATGGTCATAATGATTTCTTGCATCTCTGCTAATATTTTTGCCTGTTCACTCATTTCATCTCCTTTTTAATCTCTTCTAAGAACTCTATACATACTTCTTTAGTAGTCTTCGTCTTCATCTTCATCATTAATACCAAGGTTATCCATAAACTGCTCTGCCAAGATGTTAGCTTTTTTATAAAACTTATCAGCGATCTCAGGAACAAAGAGCCGATAGACCGTCTCATGAAAAAGTTCTAACCAACGTTCAAAAGTTTCACGGTAAAGCGGTCCTATAAATGCATGCGGAGGGAAAGGGTGTCCCTGATAAGGTGACTCACCTGTCATCATCTGCATCCAAAAATTATAGAGTGTATTAAGGTGTTCATGCCATTTTCCATTTTTTAAATCATTTCCGAGCATTTTGACAAAATATGGTCCTACAATCTCATCTTTAAGAATCTCTGCATAAAACTCGCGCACCATTTGTTCAATCTTACCTCTGTCTACTGTATCGTAAGGCATAGTGTCTCCTAATATTAATGTTGAGAGTATAGCTAAACTCTATAGTACTACAGATAGTGTATGAAGGCAGTTCTATATCAAACATGCCTTATATACGAATCTCACAATCTTTAGTAATTAAATGGTCTAGCCATTGAACATGCTCTTTTGTTAACTCTAGTTTATTGTAAATACAATCTAACTCTGTTAAGTTTAAAAGATTTACTATCTCTTCTGGCAGCTTAGTAAGCTGATTTTTCCAAAGGGTTAATTTGCTTAGGTTTGTAAGTTTCCCGATCTCTTCCGGGAGGTATGTAAGCTGGTTCCCTCCAAGTTCTAATGTTGTCAGACTTAGAAGATCCCCAATCTCTTTTGGAAGTGTTGTCATTTTGTTCTCTTGAAGAAGAAGAAGCTTGAGGTTTCTTAGAGCTCCTATTTGCTTTGGTAACTCTTTTAACTGATTTCCTGAAACATAAAGCTCTTCTAAATGAATAAGATTGGCTATCTCAGCTGGCAGTGCAGTGATTTGGTTTCCTAAAAGATAGAGCTTCTTTAAATTTACCAGGTTTCCTACTTCTACTGGTAAATCAGCGAGTTGAGCACCAAGAAGATTCAGTTCGGTCAGCTTCAGTAACTTCTCTTTGCTTCTTGGCAATCCTCTAAAATAACCACCCTTTAAATATGAATCGTGTTCTATCCACTGTAAATCAGAAACAGCATTTTTATCTGCCCAATCCCAAAGTATTTGAATCCAGATATCATCTGTTTTATGCATAACGTACCAGGGCTTGCTTATGCTTTATGAAACCCAAGTATATGTCCAAACAGTTTATCTTCAGTAAGTCCCATTTTCGCTGCTGTCATTAAGTTATTATCTTGGTAGTATTTTAATAATGCCTGTGGATCTTGACCTGTCATCGTAGCTTGGTAACCCAATGCAGCAATGACCTCTTGTTCATGTACATCGATCCCCTCTCTTTTAGCTAAGGCTTCAACAATAAGCGC
>JBFEKK010000018.1:0-9567 GCA_041552675.1 Sulfurovum sp. | reverse complement strand
TAGTGGGTATGGCAGGGTGGACAAATTTGGCAGCAAGTGTATCTGTGATGGAAGCAGGAATGGCACCGATGATCACAGCAGGAGCGATGGCATCATTGTCAGGATTGGCTCCAAGACTCAGTTCTGCCATTGTTGGTTATGGCATACTGCTCTCTTTTTTTAGCACGGCAGTCTTATTTAAACTCCTGTAGCGTTAACAATGGTTTTCATACACAAGAGAGTTGGTATTCCACCATTTTCTCAAAGGGCAGTAAAAAATGATCCAGTTTTTTACTCTCAATATGTTCAATATGATGTGTGTTCAATCGTTTCAATACACATAATGTAGATTCCATTGTACTGAGGCAGTACGCTTTAGGCTGTTCTTTAAAAGTAAATTTTGAAACTTCAGTATGGGTGAAACTGACTTTTTGCAAAGCATCGATATTTGGACTCGCTGTTAATATGGCTCTTGAGCAGGGCCAGGTCGAGTCTATAAGAAAAATGACCGTGTTTCTTTTCTTTTTTCCTATAGGTTCTTCATTGAGATTGATACTGCTTTCATGTGGGTAGAGCGTATAACAGATATTTAAAGGATCGTTTATGATAGTGTTGATGGCTGTGTGATTTGTAAAATCTATGCCCACATGTATCTCGCAGTTATTTAAAGACAGGTTGGTAAAGTGACCTGTACCATTTTTTGTTTTTTTAAACTCTTTTGGATGCATCAAGATGACAAATCGAGTGTTGGTTTCTATAGGTGTAATGTATGTGCACATACATGAGGTTTGAGGTCGGTAGCAATTGTAGCAGACGTTTCTATTTGTTTTCTTCATCAATATACCGTTTTTTGAACCAAAGATAATATCCTGCAACAACGATGAAGCCCATCCCCAAAGTAAAAGTGATATCCTCAAGTGATAATCCCCATTTTGCAGCATACCCTATAAACATTGCTGTGGCAACATTGGAAAGCATGAAGAACATATCATTGTATGAGATGACTCTTCCCATATAGTGAGAGTCAGTCTCTTCCTGTATGAGTAGGTAAGTGTATGACCAAAGTGTCGTGATGAAAAATCCTGTAATCAAGAGTGCAATAAGTGCCAGATAAAAATTGTATTCCAATGCAGACCAAAGCATGATCGCAAGACCTTGAAGGATGAAAAAATAATGTAAATTATTTTTTGAAATGATTCTACTTATTACAAAAGGACCTACCATCAATCCAATTGCTCGAGTAGCATTCATCCAGCCTATGGCAAGAGGTACAGCGATGAATTCTTTGTATTTGAAATCTGCAAGAAGGGTAATGAGTGCATCAAAACTGGTAAGTCCTATGGCCGCATGCAGTAAAATGAGGTGAAGTATCTTTTGATTTGTGATTAAATAGCTAAATCCATCTTTGAACATTTTCCAGTTTGTGTCACTGTGTTGTACTTTCTCCAGTGAGAGTTTTAGACCAAGCAGGAGTAGTACAGCTATACTATATAAGAGTGCATCAATCGCAAAAGCAGTATCAAAGCCCATAAAATGTGTGGCGATACCTCCTGCTGCCATACCCAAAGCATAGCATATGGACCAGATGATAGAGTGTATCTCATTGGTATTTTTAAGCATTTTCCCTTGTACGAGTTTAGGGAAAAGTGTCATTTCAGCAGAGAAGAGCATAGAGGCAGCAGAAGAACGTATAAAGATGAGTATCATCAAGACCCAAATATATTCCAAAGAGTTGATAAAAATAAATCCAAGGGTCATGGATATCTCAATAAGAAGAAGTATGAGCATCAGTTTTTTGAACTCAATACGGTCAATGATGATACCGATGAAAGGTGCTAAGACAACGGCAGGCAACATCGCCATGGCAGCCGTGAGGGCTATGGTGATCTCATCAGCACCATAGGTTACGATCATAGAGAAAATGGCTACCTGGGAAAACCACGTACCAAAATAGGAGATGAATTGTATGAGTGAAAGCCGTGCAATGACGGGGTGTTTAAGTGTTTCTCTGTAGGTCATGATTCTCTATTACGATTCGTTGTGTTGGTCATGTAAACTGTAGACGATATTCTGCTTCTCTAGTATGTCAATATACATGTTAAAGGATTCAAATGCTAACTTTTCATCGGTTGATGCCACAGAGATGGAAACCCTCCATCCATCAGAATAGAGTTTAGGTAATGAAGAAAACTCGACTTCTTTTGGCATCTTTTCCATCACTTCTATAAATACATTCTCTTTGCAAAGTGCGGTGAGTGTATGACGATAGTAGGTTCTTTTATTCGGAATCAGTTGCGTGAGTATCTTCTCTACCATAGGATGGCTCATCTCCGGAAAGCCTGGCATAAAGTAATAGCGTTCATCTAATGCAAAAGCAGGCATTTGATTGACAGGATTCTCCAAGAGTGTTGCGCCTTTGGGAAGTTCTGCCATACGTACAGAATAGGGGTAGGCATTTTTACCAAGCTTATTGACTATGATCTCTTTGGCATCATCGTGTATGGGAAGTGTTCCATCTCTAAGCGCTATGGCAGCACATTTCCTAGTATGGTCATCAGGTGTTGAGCCTATACCACCAAATGAAAAGAGCACAGGATTTTCTTGTGAGGCAATGAATTTGATCGTTTGAACAATAAGTGCAGGATCATCTTCGATGATAAATGATCCGGAGAGTTTATGGCCTTTTTGTGCTAAAGCTTTAGTGACAAAGTCAAAGTGCTTATCAGCCCTTCTACGGTTAAGGATCTCTGTACCTATGATAAGGGCAAAAAATCTAGGTTCAGACAATGATAATCCTTTAATGAAGAATTATTCTTCAATGTAGTTTTTAAGTTTACGACCTACTTTAGGGTGTTTGAGTTTTTTAATCGCAGAAGATTCTATCTGTCTTACTCTTTCACGTGTCACACTTAGCTCTTTTCCTATTTCCTCAAGTGTTCTGTCACTTTCATCTTCAAGAAGACCAAAACGCATACGGATAACGGCTTTTTCTCTTTCGTTAAGCTGGTCAAGTACGTCATCTATCTGGTTATTAAGATCATCTTTGAGTACTACATCTGTTGGGCTCAGTGTCGTTTTATCTTCGATGAAATCACCAAATCTACCATCATCTTCATCACCTACCGGTGTTTCAAGGCTTACAGGCTCTTTAGTGATCTTGATGACATTCTTCACTTTATCTACAGAGAGTCCTACTTCTTCAGCGATCGTATCAAGATCTGGCTCTTTTCCTGTTTCCTGAAGGTGTTTTCTGATGATCTTATTGATACGGTTAATCGTCTCTATCATGTGAATAGGGATACGAATGGTTCTCGCCTGATCTGCAATGGCTCTAGAGATAGCCTGACGTATCCACCATGTTGCATACGTTGAAAATTTGTATCCTTTTTCATATTCAAATTTATCAACAGCTTTCATAAGACCGATGTTTCCTTCCTGGATAAGGTCAAGGAATGGAAGTCCTCTATTCGTATAACGCTTAGCGATAGAAACAACCAGTCTAAGGTTAGACTTTGCCATTCGCGTTTTAGCTACTTCACTTTTCGCTTTACCTTGACGGATTTGTCCTAAGATCTCCTGGAGTTTCTCTTCAGAAAGATCAAATCCGCCTTTACTTGCTTCTCTGGTCTCAAAAAGTTTCTTGATCTCAACATAAGTACTTACCATGGTCGTCTCTGGTACGGCATCAATGATATCCTCTTTATCCATCTTAATGATATTGTCAAGCAGTTTTTTATGATTGGCTTTGAGTGTATCATTGAAAAGTGGAAGTTTATACTCTAAACGTTTAAGCTCTTTCTCAAAACTATCATCGCTTTTAAGTGCAGTTTCCATTGCTTTAACAAGCTCATTGATCAGTTTAGAAGTTGGTCCAAGATTTAAAAGTGCCGCTTTAAGTGCTTCTTTCTTAAATGCAATTTTAAGACGTTCATGAAGGATCTTTACTTCATCATCTTCTGTTTCTAAAAATGTATCTAGATCTTCACGTGCCTTCATCCACTCTTTTTTTGCTTTTTCAAGTCGCTTAAAGCTGTCAACAACTTGTTTCACTCTTTTGTCATCTTTAGGTGCACTTGTGTCTGTTTCATCATCAGAATCATCAGAATCATCAGAATCATCTTTATCTGACTTGTCATCTTCAAAGCTTTTGAAAAGTTCTTTTACACGTCTTTCACGATTCAATAAAGGTTCTTTATAGTTGATAATGTAACCTATAAGGTAAGGAACAGAACAGATAGCATCGATGATGATATCTTCTCCCTCTTCGATACGCATAGAAAGGTCAACTTCCTCTTCTTTGGTCAGTAGAGGGATCTTTCCCATTTCACGTAAATACATTCTAACAGGACTGTCTGAACGACTCCACTCAAGAAGTTCTTTTTCTTTATGAAGATCAAATTCGTCTTCCGTACTGCCCTCTACAAGTTTTTTTCTTGCATCTTCTTTTCTTTTCTTTTCTTTTGTTGTGACAAACTTTGCATATTCTGAGGCAGAAACGATTTCTACTTTTGCATCAGAGGCAAGTTTATGGATCTTCTTAGCTTGTGCTGCAGTAGGTTGCTTGATAAATTCTTTTGCGATGTTCTCTAGTGTGACCACATCACCTTTTTTCTTAGACTGAATTAATGTTTCTATACTCTTCATGCTGTCTTTTGTTGCCATTGAAAACCTTTGATGTGTGAGGTGAAAATCCTCGGAGATAATTAAAATGGATTATACCGAAATTTTATTAGTTTTTAGCATTGAATTTGTTAATTTTCCTTTTTTTGGTTATAATCGCGAAAATTTTTATCGTATCAATATCTAAAATATCGAAGTATTTTAATGGAGTTTTAGTGAGAGGAATTACAAATAGACATTTGTTTAATTTGTAAGGAGATAGTACAAAAAAGGATAATACTTTGCAAGGTAAAGTTTGGAAATTTGGTGATAATATCGATACTGATTTGATCATCGCAGCAAGATATCTTAATACAAGTGAGCCATCGGAATTGGCAAAATATGTAATGGAAGATGCAGATCCTGAGTTTGTTTCAAAAATGAAAGAGGGTGACATTATCGTTGCTGGTGAAAACTTTGGTTGTGGTTCAAGTCGTGAGCATGCACCTATCGCATTAAAGGCAGCCGGTGTAAGTGCTGTTATTGCACCTACATTTGCACGTATCTTTTACAGAAATGCATTTAATATGGGACTACCTATCTTTGAACTTAAAGAAGCTTCTGAGATCAATGAAGGTGACGTTGTGAGAATTGATATGGATGCGGGAGAAGTGATCAATGTCACACAGGCTAAAACATATAAGTTTTCTCCTATTCCTGAATTCATGCAAGAGTTGGTGGATGCAGGCGGTCTTATAGCATTTGCGAAAAAAGAGATTGAAAATAAAAAAGAAGCGAAGGCATAATCATATGGGTAAAAGTTATAAAATCGGTGTAATTAAAGGTGATGGGATCGGTCCTGAAATTATTGATGAAGCTATAAAAGTACTTGATGCAGTTTCTATCACACAAGGGTTTAATCTTAAGTATGAAGAGATGCTACTTGGTGGTGCTGCGATAGATGAAACGGGTGTTCCATTACCTGAAGAAACGATCCAAGGTGTAAAGAAATGTGACGCTGTTCTATTTGGTGCGATAGGTGGACCAAAATGGGACACACTTGAGAGACATTTACGTCCTGAAACAGGGCTTTTGGGTCTTCGTAAAGAGATGGGAACATTTGCAAACCTAAGACCAGCTATGGTATATGATGAGTTAGTGAATGCATCTAGTCTTAAGCCTAAGATTATCAAGGGTGTAGATATCATGGTCGTACGTGAACTTACTGGTGGTATCTATTTTGGTCAGCCAAGAGAACTTCATGAAGACAAGGCCTTCAACACCATGATTTATACAAGAGAAGAGGTCAAACGTATCGCTATTGTGGCATTTGACATCGCTATGAAACGTAAAAAACGTATCTGTTCAGTAGATAAAGCAAATGTACTTGAAGTCAGCCAATTCTGGAGAGAGATCGTAGAAGAAGTGTCTAAAGATTATCCGGAAGTTGAACTTTCACATATGTATGTAGATAACGCTGCAATGCAACTTATCCGTGATCCTAAACAGTTTGATGTGATCTTGACTGGAAATATCTTTGGTGACATTCTTTCAGATGCTGCGAGTATGTTAAGTGGATCTATCGGACTTCTTCCAAGTGCCAGTACAGGTAAGGGTGTAGGGTTGTTTGAACCTATTCATGGTTCTGCACCGGATATCGCTGGACAAGGTATCGCTAATCCATTGGCGACAATTTCATCTGCAAGTATGATGCTTCGTTATGCTTTAGGTGAAAATGAAGCAGCAGATAGAATAGATAATGCGATTAAAAAAGCATTGAGCGAAGGGTATCGTACAGGTGATATTGGTGATTATGATGCACAAGAGATCTGTACTTGTAGTGAGATCGGTGATATTATCGCTGACTATGCATCTAAATAGGATTTAAACGCTGATATCGAGCCAACTTTTACAGTTGGCTCTTATAATTTCCAATGATTTCGAAAGGGATACAATGCCCACTATCAAATCTTTTCCAAACTTTTTCTCACAAACCAACCACCATATACTTCAAAATATCAAAACAGTAACCGATTATTTGATCCAAAATTATAATGCCAAATGTTATGTAGTTGGGGGTGCTGTACGTGATCGTGTTTTGGGACGTGAGTGTAAAGACTATGATATTGAGTGTTTTGGTATCAGTGTAGATGATTTTGAGATAGCGATGGAGCATTTGGGCGCACAGGGTGTGGGTAAAAGTTTTTTTGTCTATAAGTATCATGATTTGGATATTTCTTTACCCCGGACTGAGAAAAAAATAGCTAAGGGGCATCGCGGATTTGAAGTCTCTTTGGCACTAGAAGAAAAAGAGGCATCAAAAAGACGGGATTTTACGATCAATGCATTGATGTATGATATTCAAAATGAACAGATACTCGACTTTTGGGATGGATTGGATGATCTAGAAAATAAAGTACTTCGTGTGGTTGATGAAGATACATTTGTGGAAGACAGTTTACGTGTATTGCGTGCTATGCAGTTTGCTGCACGTTTTGGCTTTAAAGTGGAAGAGAAGAGTTGTAGACTCTGTCAAAGTATTTCTCTGAATGATCTGCCTAAAG
Organism: Sulfurovum sp.; assembly: GCA_041552675.1. Taxonomy (GTDB): domain Bacteria; phylum Campylobacterota; class Campylobacteria; order Campylobacterales; family Sulfurovaceae; genus Sulfurovum. The sequence continues at coordinate 2,425 of JBFEKK010000018.1, read as the reverse complement.
AAAGGGTATTTAGAGAGTTTGAAAAAATGTTTATGGGTAAATATTTGCACTATGGTCTTTATTATCTATTTGGCCTTGGTATAGCACAGCAACTTTTTGATGTGCAGATAGAGAAAAATACATTTATCATGTTAAGCAGGGTATTACAAAAAAGTCAAAAGAATTTTGTAGAGAAACTAAGACCGTATTATTTTCTTTTTATTTGTAAAGAGCATTTTTCCATAGATATCAAAGAGCTGTTAGATAGACTAAGGGCACCTAAGAGTTACTATAAAAAAGTAGTAGAATCACCAGCACCTAACAATGTTACCATATCTTTCATAGCAAACCTATCACTGAAAGAGGGCATTATAGAATATGTAGGTAACTATCATAGAGATGTTATTGCTATGGCAAAAAAGTTAGATGTGTGGGACAAACTTTTTGACAGAGGGGTAACACCTTCAGAGTTGATGGCCGAAGGTTTTTCTGGTAAAGCTTTAGGTGATGAACTTCACAGGCGAACTGAAGAAAAAATCATGAGTTTGAAAGAAAAATAGGTATAATTTTATAAATCAATAGCAACTAGGGTGAATATGGTAAAAAAAGCAAGAGTTTTAATTGACTGTGAAGATGCAAAAGGTTTAGTGTATAAGATTTCCAAAGTATTCTATGATAGAGATTTAAATATCGATAATAACCGCGAATTTGTTGACAAAGAGCAGGGACGGTTTTTTATGCGTACAGTCGTTTCAGGAATGTTTGATATTCAGGAATTACTTGAAGAACTAAAAACTGTTGCACCTGATGATGCACATATAAGGGTCATAGAGCCTAAAGATAAGAAAATCATCCTTATGGCAACAAAGGAGTCTCATGCTCTTGGTGACATTCTTGTGCGTCATGTAAATGGTGAACTTGATGCACAGATAGAGTGTGTCATTGCGAACCATAAGACACTTGAGACATTTGTTCGTAGATTTGACGTCCCTTTCTTTCATGTTCCAGCAGATAATATGACCAGGGAAGAACATGAAGGACATGTGATGAAGCTTATAGAAGAATTTGAGTTTGATTATATTGTTCTCGCAAAATATATGCGGATACTTACACCCGAGTTTGTCAAAGCATATCCAGAAAAGATCATCAATATTCACCACTCTTTCCTCCCTGCATTTATAGGTGCTAACCCCTACAAGCAGGCATTTGAAAGAGGTGTAAAGATCATAGGGGCTACAGCACACTTTGTGACGGATGATCTCGATGAAGGTCCTATCATCGCACAAGATGTGATCCCGGTCAATCATCGCCTTTCTTGGAGAGATATGCAAAGAGCGGGACGTGATGGAGAGAAGATCGTTCTTTCACGTGCATTGGCATTGGTACTGCATGACAGAGTGTTTGTCAATGGTAATAAAACGGTTGTGTTTTAATGTTTAACATCGTTTTAGTAGAACCGCAGATTCCTCAAAACACGGGCACCATAGGCCGTCTATGTGTTAATTTAGGTGCAACGCTGCATCTTATCAAACCACTTGGATTTGATATAGATGATAAAGCGGTGAAACGTGCAGGACTGGACTATTGGAAATATCTTGATTTGGTGGTATGGGAAAGTTTTGAAGCGTTTTTAAAAGAACATCCTATCGGTGAAAATTCCTACATGGCTACAACCAAAACAGATAATCTTTATTTTGATGCACCATTTAAAAAAGGTGATTATATTCTGTTTGGTTCAGAGACGAAAGGTATAGACGAAAAAGTGTTGCTTGCACATCCAGATCGTTGTATAACCATTCCAATGGGTGGAAAAGGCAGAAGTTTGAACCTTGGTGTAAGTGTTGGGGTAGTCATCTATGATGCACTTCGTCAAAACTATGAAGGTTTTGAAAAGATCACCATAGCCAATACCCTGGAGAAATAGCATGTCGTTTGGAGATATCCTTTATATCATCGCTATGTTTTTATTTGTATTTATGACGTTTGGGATCGTGAAAAATTATTATAAGAGTAAATTTGATGATGAAGGCAGACGTATAGATATGCAAGAGGATGATAGTGAGTTACATTAAATGCTTAGCTTACTTGCCAAAATGACACAGCCCTTTTAATCAGGCGGAGTAGTTTGTGAAGCATTTTTATATCCAGTAGACAGGATAATGTCTTTTTGGATCTATAGACATATTGTTGATAAACAAAGCTACCAATAACATAAGAAAAGCGCCAATAAATACCGGGCTTACTACATACCAGTATCCCAAATTCTGTACGCTATCCCCACCAATAACGGCGATCAAAGCGGTGGCTCCTCCGGGAGGATGTAATGTTCGTGTGAAATGCATCACAGCAATAGCAGATGATACGGCCAATGCACTGGCAATAACCACGTTTTCTTTCAATATTAAACCGATCGTGACTCCAACCAGCGCTGAAAGCACGTGCCCAC
>JBFEKK010000017.1:0-9605 GCA_041552675.1 Sulfurovum sp. | reverse complement strand
TGATGAGTGGGAAGAAAACTGAAACATGAAACAATTTATAATAGTAGAACCTCATATGGATGTAGGACCGATCAAAGAGTATTTTCTTCCTCATTACTTCTTCCTAAAGTATAATGAACTCAAATATAATGTCAAGGAAACATTCCCTCCTTCGGAGAGGATGGAAACATCTATGATAAACTTTTCAATCTCTCTATAGCAAGATCAAGCTCTTCTTCTTTTTTGGAGAAACAAAATCTAGCCAGATTTATCCCTTCGCTGTCTTGATAGAATGCTCTTGCAGGTACGGCAGCGATACCTGTTCTTTCAAGAAGGGTTACGACCTTTTGCTTGTCATCTTCACCTTCGAGTTTCGAGATATCAGCCAGTACATAGTAGGCACCTTTGACATATTCAGCACTAAGACCTGCATCATTAAGTGCTTTGATGAATTTGTCTCTTTTTACCTGATGCTCTTTTGCAACGTTTTCATAGTAGGACTTTGGCAGTTCGTTCAGTCCTTTCAGTACACCATTTTGCAATGGTGCAGGAGGGCAGACGTATATCAGATCGTTGAAAGCAGAAGCTGCATCGATGATCTCTTTTTGTGTGATCGCATAGCCCAGTCTCCACCCTGTTATCGAATAGATCTTTGAAAATCCGGATATCACAACTGTTCTCTCCTTTAAACTATCAATACTGAGTGCAGATACAAACTCTAGACCATCATAGATAAAGTGTTCATACATCTCATCACTAAAGAGAAAAAGATCATTTTGGTTGATGATTTCTGAGAGATTTTCGAGTTCCTCCCTTGTATAAACCTTACCACTAGGGTTTGAAGGGTTACAGATGAGTATCGCTTTGGTATCTTCAGATATTTGATCTTTTAGGTATTCAAAGTCTATCTCATACGAAGGTGAAGTCGTTCTTATATATTTGATCTTGCAACCGATGGACTTAAGTGTCGCTACGTGATATCCATAGTAGGGCTCAAAAAGTATGACTTCATCTCCTTCATTGAGAAGGGACATAGCAGTAGCATAAAAAGCTCCCGTTGCTCCAAGACTCACAAGTACGTTATCCACATCCACACCCTGGTCATAAAAATCATTCTGCTTTTTAGCGATAGCTCCTCTTAACTTGTAATTACCGTATGCAGATGTATAGACATTTTTGCCACTGTCTATTCCTTCTTTTGTACCTTCTAGAACAGGAAGTGGTACCTCAAGGTCACAAAGTCCTTGTGCCATGTTGAGTCCATTTTTCTCATTACAGAGGATAGACATGGCTCTTATCTCGGATTGTGCGATATTTTTTGCTCGATTACTTAGTTTCATATTTACCTAACTTATTTTATTTGTTGAAGTATAATTGAAATTCACTTATACAAACACAGAGAGGATATTGATTTGTCCTTTATTATTTGATATTTTGATATAATATATTTATTCCTAAACATTAACTATAGCTTAGAAATAGTGCGTTATATGACTTTGGGCCAATCAATGGAAGTAGAAATTAATTATGAATAAAGAACGTTATATAGGTATTATGTCCGGTACATCTCTGGATGGTGTAGATGTGGTTCTCTGTGAAATTAATGATTTAGAATGTAGACTCTTAAACTCGCTAGAGTATCCAATTTCATTAGAGCTAAAAGCAGATATATTGAACATTATAGAAGGTGAAAGTAGTTTAGAACATATAGGTCAATTAGACCATCGTTTAGGTCTACTATTTACTCAAGCTGTTGGTGCTTTGCTTATACGGGAAAATATAGATATAAAGAGTATTAAAGCTATTGGATTACATGGACAGACACTTTGGCATGCTCCATTAGGAGATTATCCATTTACTATGCAGCTTGGTGATCCCAATATATTAACTGCAAAGACTGGTATACCAGTGGTAGCTGACTTTAGACGTAAAGATGTGGCATTAGGTGGGCAGGGTGCACCATTTGCACCCGCATTCCATGAATTTATATTTAGTAATATCAATACTTCTGTTTCGGTCGTCAACATTGGTGGTATTGCAAATATCACAGTATTAGGTGCAAAGCTTATAGGGTATGATACAGGTTGTGGAAATGTTCTAATTGATATGTGGGTGGCAGAACATCAGGGAGTGCCATATGATGAAGATGGAGAGTGGGCGAGAACAGGCTCAGTAGATTATGGGCTTTTGGATCGTATGATGTCAGATGTTTACTTTGAAGAGCCATATCCTAAAAGTACCGGTAGAGAAAAGTTTAACAAAGTATGGTTGCAAAGTCACCTTTCAGGAGCAACACATAACCCAGAAGATGTCCAACGTACGCTTCTTGAATTCACAGCATTAAGCATAAGTAATGAAGTGCTACGTTTTAATAGAGATATGGTCATACTATGTGGTGGCGGGGCTAAAAATACCTTCTTGGTAGAGCGTATAAAGGCGCTTATGCCCAACATAGAAGTCAGTATAGCGACAAATGCAGATGAGATAGAAGCTATGACCTTTGCATGGCTTGCTTACAAACGTATGCATAATGAAAAAATCAATTTAAAAGACGTCACAGGCGCAAGAGAAAATGCAGTTTTAGGAGGCATATATGCATAAAGAGTTAAAAGAGTGGCTAGAGTTACTAGGTATGGAGGATCCGGATCTTCATAGGTTACATGGTGATGCAAGCTCTAGAAGCTACTACCGTCTTAAAAATAATCTTGGAGGCATCGTGATGGATGCTTCAGAGGCTATAGAGAGCGTACCTGTCTTTATCGGTGTGGGCCAAAGACTCATGGATGCTAAAGTACGTATACCAACTATAAAGTCTTATGAAACTAACAAAGGTTTTATCTTTTTAGAGGATGTGGGCTCTACCCATTTACTGGATAAATGTGTTGAAGGTGTTGATGCAAGACCTTATTATGACAAAGCCATAGAAACTTTGGTTAAACTACAAACCACACCTTCAAAAAGTTTAGAACCCTATGATGAGCATTTTTTACTCGAAGAAATGAATCTTATGACAGAGTGGTACCTCAAGGAGTATCTGGATACTTCACTTGAATGTCTTGAAGGACGTATGCTTCTGGAGAGTTTTTCTCTGATAGCCAATGAGGTATTGAGTCAGCCACAAGGTATTTTTGTGCATCGTGACTACCATGCACGAAACCTGATGGTAGATGAAAATGATGAGATAGTGGTCATAGACTTTCAAGATGCGAGAGAGGGAGCTTTGACTTATGATTTGGTCTCATTGCTTCGTGATGCATATGTGAAACTTGATACAAGAGAACTTCGAAGACTCATCTTGCTTTTTAGAGATTTAAAAGGTCTTGATGTAGATGATGAAACATTTATCCGTTGGTTTGATTTTACAGGTTTACAGCGTCATATCAAGATACTTGGTATCTTTGCGAGACTTGCCATAAGAGATGGTAAGAAGGAGTATTTGAAAGATATTCCTTTGACATTGAAGTATATCCTGGAGGTAGGCTATAAGTATCCGGAATTAAATGGATTGATCTCTCTATTGAAGTCTCAGTATGGTGAGTTTAAAGATGCACCTGTAACGATGAGAATGTTTTAATTGCCTCACACGTATTGAGTGCGGGCATCACACAAAAAAGGAAACTGTAATATGAAATGTATGATACTTGCCGCAGGTTTGGGAACAAGAATGAGACCCCTGACTGACACAACACCAAAACCCCTACTTAAAGTAGGTGGTATACCCCTTATAGTTTGGCACCTAGAACGTCTTGCACATGATGGTTTCACTGACATAGTCATTAATATTGCACATTTAGGCTACCAGATACCTGAAGCACTTGGAGATGGATCAGAATGGGGAGTAAACATTACATACTCCGACGAGCAGGAAGAGGGTGGACTTGAGAGTGCAGGGGGTATAGTCAAAGCTCTTCCATTATTGGGGGATGAACCATTTTTAGTTGTAAATGGTGATATATGGTCAGATTATGATTTTCAAGATCATAGAAAGCTAGCAGAAGGCATTCTAGCACATTTAGTCCTTGTGCCTAACCCGGAACATAACCCTGAAGGAGATTTTGCTTTGGTAGACAACAAAGTAGTGGATGCAAAATCCTATACATTTTCAGGTATAGGCTATTACTCACCAAAATTCTTTGAGGGTGTGCCCTATGGTAAATCTGCGTTAGCTCCATTGTTACGAGCTGCTATGAAAGAAGGAAAGGTTACAGGAGAACTCTATGAAGGTGAATGGCTTGATATAGGGACACCAGAGAGACTTGAACTTTTGAATGCCCAGTTGATGAATCGGTATTAACTCTTCACCTCTTTGTTTTCTTGATTACCCTTCAAATATTTAGCCACTGCATCCTCATCATTAGAATGAGGCAGTATCACATCTGCTACCGCCTTCACTTCATCCAAGGCATTGGCAACAGCCACAGAAGTACCAGCAAGTTTAAACATTCCTATATCATTGACTGAGTCACCAAACACTGTTACATCATTAGTGTCACGTCCTAAGTAATCCATGACCTTTTGCAGTGCATGTGCTTTGTCACCTTCAGGATGGAGGATGGTAAGGAAGTATCCGTCTGAATATTTTTCAGGAGAGAGTTTGCACTCTATGGCATCTTTAAAGACCTCTTTAAGTCTTAGAGTAAGAGGTTCTAAGGTCGCTTTGTCTCCAAAATAAACGATCTTCAGATTCATATCCATGGTTTTATTTTCTGGATTGAACTGCAGACGCGGATCATTTTTGTAACCCTTAAGGACAAACTTCTGGTATTCATTGAGTTTACGAGGGTATAAAAAAGTTTCATTGAGCTGCATGTCTTTCAGTCCTATGATGAAAGGGTCTATGTCAAACTGTAAACCCACTTCAATGACAGCATCACCCAAAGCTTTGTTTATGGTTTTTAGGTCTATAAGCTTTTTGTCTGGAGAGACTATCATCGTACCATCTAAGAGTATCATAGGAGCATCCAGATGGAGTTTCTCCAAAAAATCATGGGTTTTTTGAAAGCTTCTTGCTGTGGCTACTGAGAGAATGGCATCTTTCCTTTTTGTATTCCAGACTTCTGTACTGAAATCACTGATGCTCTGATCTGTACGTAAAAACGTATGGTCTAGGTCAGTGATATAGATAGGTCTTTTTGGCATTAACTTGCAAATCCGCTGCTGAAGTTTGTTTTTGCCTGAACGATGGCTTTCTGTTTCTCTTTTCTATGTATATCTTTTTCAACAAATATCTTTTTACGGGTGACCGGGTCCATCTCTGTGTAGTACATCACTGCAGAGTAGGTACCAGGAGTCGGTGTAAAAACCTGTGCCTGTTCAGGATTCATTTTAAGTTCTTCGGTGGTAAAACGTTTCAGTTCATGCATGTCTTTTTCTTCGCATCCTGGGTGTGCAGCGATAAGATAGTAAGTTAGATACTGTTTTTTGCCCATATCTTTATTCAGTTTGTCATAAAGCCTTTTAAAGTCTATCAGTGTCTGTTTCCCTGGCTTACCCATAAGATCAAGTACATGCTGTTGGGTATGTTCAGGTGCCACTTTCATCTGGCCTGATATGTGGTGTTCTACCAGCTCTTTTAGATAAGAGTAACCTTTACGTTTGTCTTCATTGATTAGATCATAACGTATACCTGAAGCGACAAATGCTTTTTTGATGCCATCTATGTTACGTACCTGTTTCATCATACCTATCACACGTGTATGGTCTGGTTTCATAGAAGAGCACAGATGACGAGAGTCAACGCAGCGCTGATGGTCACAGGTACCGAGTTTGAGTTTTTTATTACACTCATACCCGTACATATTTGCCGTAGGGCCACCAAGATCTGAGATGATGCCTTTAAAGTCTTTGTACTCTTTAAACTGGTTGGCTTCTTTAACGATGGACTGTTCAGAGCGTGTACGGATCGTACGTCCCTGGTGTACACCTATAGCACAGAAGTTACACTCTCCCCAGCATCCCTGATGTGTCATGATAGAAAACTTGATGGTCTCCAGACACTTTACTTTACCTTCCGGACGGTGATAAGGGTGAAGTTCCCTAGTAAATGGCAGGGCAGAGACTTCATCCATTTCCGGTTCACTCAGATAATCGCATGGTGGATTTTGTATAGAGTAGCGGGTATCTACTTTTTGACAAAGACCTTTTGCAGCAATGGGATCATTGTTGTCATAAAAAAGATCAAAAAGGTCTATGTACTTTTCTTTGTTATCCAAGCACTCCTGGTGTGAAGGAAGTTGGTGATAACTCTCAACAGGTTCTTTGTTTATGTAGCAGACACCGCGTATATCTTTCCAGTCAGATCCTTTATCTAATGCCTGAGTAAGATCACGGATAGCCTGTTCTCCCATACCGTAGATGAGTATGTCTGCTTTAGAGTCAAACAGTATAGGTTTTCTAAGCTTGTTGCTCCAGTAGTCATAATGCGTTACACGTCTAAGAGAAGCTTCTATCCCTCCCAGTACAACAGGTACAGTGTTCTTAAAGTTTTTTCGTATGAGATTTGTGTAGACAAGTACTGCACGGTCAGGTCGTTTGGTATTCTTTCCACCAGGTGTGTAGTCATCTGAATTTCTAAACTTCTTTGTGGCTGTATAGTTAGCTACCATAGAGTCAATGCTTCCTCCACTCACACCCCAGTAGAGTTTTGGTTCACCCAAACGTTTGATATCAGTATCACTCTGTACATCAGGCTGACCTATGATCCCAACTTTATAACCCAATTTTTCGAGCATACGTCCAACAGTAGCCACACCAATGAACGGGGAGTCTATATAGGCATCGCCAGAAACGAGTATCACATCACACTGTTTCCATCCAAGTGCATCCATCTCTTCTCTAGTCGTTGGTAAAAAGTTTTTTGCTTCTCTAAGATCAAGTTTACTCATGGGGGTTGCCTTCTTAATGCTTTTGCGTGTTATATCTATTTGTTGGAAAATGCTTTGCGCATCTGCATGCATCACTTTCTTATGTGTCATTATTTTCGTATTATAGCCAATAAGTCGTAATTCTCAATATGTCATAAATAATCCATGTACAAGTCTTTCTGTATTTTGGTACAATAATACTACCCACATCGTTTCCTAAAGGCAGTAAAAAATGCAAAAAGAACCAATAGAAGAGAATAGATCCAATCCTTTTCCTAATATATGGGTAGTTCTCATTATTATGATACTTGGGTTTCAACTCTTTAATTATATGTTCCTTCAAGGGCAGAGTCAAACCATTCCCTACAATCAATTTAAAAGCAAAATTGAACAAAATATTATTAAAGAGATTCGTATTGATGGGGACCAGGTTATAGCAACCATCAAAGGTGGCTTAGGTGAAAAATCGACTTACCTAAGAACAACGCTTCCTCCCTTTGATGATAAAACATTCTTAGAACTATTGGAAAAGAACCAGGTTGAGATGCATGTTAAGTCACAAAAAGAATCTGGCTTTTGGCTTTCGTTTTTTATGTTATTACCCCTTTTTGTTTTCTTGGGATTTATATTTTATAGTTCACGACGCATTAAAGAACAGATGGGCGGCATGGGTGGCATGGGTGGTGGCGTCTTTGACTTCATGCAATCCTCTGCAAAAAAATATGAAAAAGAAGATGTGTCAATCACTTTTGATGATGTGGCTGGTGTAGAAAATGCAAAAATAGAACTCTATGAAGTCGTTGATTTTCTCAAAAACCCTGATAAATATGTAAAAATTGGTGCCAAGATCCCAAGAGGTATTTTATTAATGGGGTCTCCGGGTACAGGTAAAACACTTTTAGCCAAAGCAGTAGCAGGTGAAGCGGAGGTACCTTTCTTCTCTATCAGTGGTTCTCAATTTGTGGAAATGTTCGTAGGAGTAGGGGCAGCAAGGGTGCGTGACCTTTTTAAGAAGGCTAAAAAAGAAGCCCCGGCAATCATATTTATCGACGAGATAGACTCTGTCGGACGTGCAAGAGGGGCAGGTGTCGGTGGTGGACATGATGAGAAAGAACAAACACTGAATCAAATTTTGGCAGAGATGGATGGATTTGATTCAGATGAACAGGTCGTTGTCATTGCTGCAACAAACCGTCCTGATGTCTTGGATTTTGCACTATTGAGACCAGGAAGATTTGACCGTAAAATTACACTGACCTTACCTGACGTACATGCACGAGAAAAGATCTTAAATATTCATATACGTAAAGTAAAGGTAGATGACTCTGTAGACTTGAATAAGTTAGCCAAAATATCCATTGGTTTCTCAGGTGCGGACCTGGCTAACCTTGTCAATGAAGCAGCGATGCATGCTGCAAGAGAAGGTCAAGAGTATGTAACACAAGATGACTTTATGTATGCACGTGACCGTATACTGATGGGGGTAGAACAAGAGTTTGTTTTGGATGAAAAAGATAAAAAAAGAGTAGCCATCCATGAGAGTGGTCATGTTTTAGCAGCACTCTTACTAGAACATGCAGACCCTATAGAAAAGGTGAGTATCATACCAAGAGGACAGGCACTGGGAATGACAGAGCAGCTACCACTGAAAGATATTAAAAATTTTCCTCAAGTCTATCTACTTGACAAGATAGGTGTGATGCTTGGAGGAAGAGCTGCTGAACGTACACTACTTGGAGATCTCTCATCAGGAGCTGCCAATGATCTCAAGGAAGCGACATCTTTGGCAACGCATATGGTCAGCCAATGGGGTATGAGTGAACTCCTTGGACCTGTATACTATCAAAAAGGCGAAGATCATGTTTTCTTGGGACGTGAAATGGCGATGCCAAAAGACTTCAGTGAAGCGACAGCAAAACTCATAGATGATGAAGTTCGTAAGATCATTACAGAAAAAGAAGAAGAGGTAATGAAACTCTTTTCAAAACACAAGAAGGAAATCATTGCTCTTTCAGAAAGATTGGCAGAAAAAGAATTGCTATATGCTGATGAGATCAAAAACCTGGTAGATCTTTAGAGCACACATTATGCGGTAGTTCTATTATAGTAAACATCCATTTTTTTTACATTTATCTATCATTTTAGGAACAATTACAAACCATTGGATATACCCAACAAAGTTATAGAAAATCCAATTAATGAATACAAATAGAAAGAATGTTTCATGTGTTAAAAAATAATTATGCACATGAAATATCTCATTAAGATAGATTGTGATGATTCCTGCTGGCATAATTAATAAACTCTCTACTCCTACAAATAAAACTTCTACGTTTTCATGATTAGAGCTAAATATATAATATGCTGCTACTAATAATATAATGAGCTGAATTGATATCCATAATTCAAGTGCAAATATTTTTTTATCAGTCATTATTTTCATCCATTACTATAATATTTATTTGTGCTTATTATAATATTTATAACTTATAAAAAAATAAAGTACATAGATCACAAATGATGAAGTGTATGAGAAGAAGAAAGTGATATAGAGCAAGAAAGAAATTCTTGCTCTATATACAAAAGATTTGTATTAGTTAAAATCTGGTTTTGGTGTTTTAAGTGTACTTTCTGGAAGCTGTGGATAAACGATCTCAGGTTTTATACCTTTCAACGCTTTCAGGAATGTCACGATTTTTTCTGTATCTGCATCAGAGATATCTTTGCCTAACTGTGTACGTCCCATCTCTTGAACCGCTTCAG
>JBFEKK010000016.1:0-10124 GCA_041552675.1 Sulfurovum sp. | reverse complement strand
GCTACTTGTGTTAAAGAGCCATTTTGCTTCTAAGAGTTCAAACAGTTTATTGGTCATGGTGGCTGAATCGATGGTGATCTTGTTTCCCATGGACCAGTTAGGGTGTTTGAGTGCATCGGAAAAAGTCGCATCTTTCATTTTTTCCAGTTCCCAGTCTCTAAATGCACCGCCGCTTGCCGTGATATAGAGCTTAGAGACAGGACGTTCATTCATAAGGTACCATAATCCAAAGTGCTCAGAGTCTATAGGTGTAATGAGTGACATGTCTATGAATTCCCCTGCAACCACGAGCGACTCTTTATTAGCCAGTGCTACTCTTTTACCAAGGCCAGTGGCTTTGAGTGTAGGTGCAAGGCCAGCATAGCCTACCAGTGCATTGACCACAGTATCACTATGGGACATTTCTATAAGTGCCAAAATACCTTCTGTCCCACAGAGTACATTGGGATGATTCACTTTGTCTTTGTCTGCTTCGTTGGCGATGGCTACAACTTTGGGTTGGTGCTTTTTGATCTGCGCATTAAGCAGACCAATATTGTTGCCTGCGACAAGCGCTTCTATGGCAATGTTATAGCGCTCTGCGATGATAAGGGTATTGACCCCTATGGAGCCAGTCGAGCCGAGTAAAACGATACTTGACATGAATTAGAGTAAAGATCTCAGTGCAATAACCATGATGATCGCAGCAAAGAGATAGCCGTCTATCCTGTCCAAGATACCACCATGTCCAGGGAGTAGGTCTCCAGAGTCTTTTACCCCCGCTTCACGTTTAAGGTAAGATTCAAAAAGATCTCCAAACACTGAAGCCACAGAAGTCAAAAGCGTGACAATGATCGCGATCCACCACTCCACGACAAAAAGTCCGGCAAAACTACCTGCAATGGTTGCTATGATAATACCACCAAAAACACCTTCGAGTGTTTTATTGGGAGAAGTATCTGAAAATTTTGTTTTACCTATGGTTTTTCCTGTAAAAAATGCACCAACATCCGTGAGTGCTACGGTGACAAGAAGCCAAAACATAGAAGCGATACCAAAATCTTGGTAAAGGATAAGAAAGAAGAGTATTCCACTGACCGGGTAAAGGAAAGGGAGGATCAACCTTTTGTCAAAATTATGAAAATAGGCAAGAGAAGAAGCAAATATGACTGCCATGAAGAAGAATAGGTCATCCGGATTAGGGTAAAAATATGCCACTAACCATAAAAGAGCAGCCCATACATACATAGCGGGACCAGTCAGTTTGAAAAGTTTCATCGCTTCATAAAAGGCAAACATATAGATGACACCTAAAAAAGCCCACATAACAAAAAAGTTATCTACCCAACCGATAAATCCAACAAGTGCTAATAGTCCAATGCCCGTAAGCCATCGTTCTTGATAATCTGTAAATAGTTCTGTCATGACGATTCCCTCGTTTTTTAAATGAAGAATATTATAGCACGCTTTGGATTAGAGGGTACTAGACTCTGATTTCAACACCCTCTTTTGTGACAGAAATAGTGTCATATTTGTTGTAAAGTACATTGGACCCTTCTTGGACTTTGACAAATTTTCTCTTGGTGTAGTCGACTTCGTAATCTCCGGGATTTTTGACCGAAAAATCTACACAGAGCTTTGCGGCAGCTTTGATTACGGAGTCAGGCAGATTTTGTTTATCGGTTCTGATGATGACATGGCTTGATGGCACATCACGTATATGCATCCAGAGGTCATTGGCTTTTGCCATTTCCAGGAGTTTTTGGTTTTCGTTACTGTTACGTCCCACAAGGACTTTATAGTCTTCTATCCAGAAGAGTTCCCCCTCTTTCAGACGCTCTTTTTTACGTTGTGACTTTCCACGTTTGGGTACAAGAAGTTCAAGTTCATAAGGATCATTGGCTTGTTCAAGCGCATAGTAGATATTCTCATAGAAAGCTTTTTTACTTTGTAGGTTTTCTTTTTCTATGTGAACGTTCTTGGCTTTATTTTTAGCCCGTTTTGATAGGTTAAAGAAGTAATCACTCATACGGTTGACTTTGGTGTCTTTGGGCAATTTTATGCTAATTTCATTGCCTTCAAAATCATAGGTTTTAAGCTTCGTGTCATAGGGCTTTATCTGATAGAGATTTGCCAGGACAAGGTTGGCATATTCTTTGTACTTTTGTGCTTCCTCATTCAGTTGTGCTTCATTAGGAAGTTTCTCCAAAAGCTGGCTCAGTTTTTGAATCTTTTTATCGGTAAGAGAGAGTTTCTGTTTTTTTAACTCTAAAAGTTTTTTAGCATGTACCTGAACATATTTGTCTTCAAGGTAAGTATCAACATTTGGAATCTCTTCGCTTTCTACTGTACGTGTAAATGGGGGTATGGCAAGGAGTTCCACTCCTGGACGGATGACACGAAAAGAGCTGTCCGCATCGATATGTCTGAGTGCTTCTATAATGACTTCATTGTCATCAATGAGTATGGCATTGGTATTTTTACCTGTAAATTCCAACTGGAGGGAAATAATCTTATCCTTATACGAACTTTTTGGCGCGAGTGTCAAACGCAAGATACGGTCATCATTTGGTACATCCACAGAGATGATCTTGCTTGCAGATAAGAGTGTATGAAGCAGGGTATCAAAAGGTGCATTGTAACTTTGAATCGGTCTTTGTGAAGGTGCTTTATAGATAAAACTGTTCCCTCTGGTCATGTTAAAGAAGTAGCTGTCAGATTTGTCAAATACCAACTCTATAGTATTGTCCTCAATACGTCTGGCCCTGCTGATGTACGAGAAGTCATTGAGACGTTTTGCGATGGCTTTGAGTTCGTATAATTTCATTTGGAGTCTTTCTTCATAATTGTAGTGAAATTCTAGCATAATTTTTTTTCGCTATAATTCGCGTAATATTATATACATTATGTAGAACTAAGGACAACCTATGGGACAAACTATGACAGAAAAGATCTTCTCGGAACATGCAGGACGTGAAGTGCATGCAGGAGAGATCGTTAGAGTAGATATCGATATGATCATCGGAAATGATATTACGACTCCTATCTCCATTAGAGCATTTGAAGAGTCAGGGGCAGAGAAATTGGCGAGACCTGACAATTTTTGTATCGTGATGGATCACTATATTCCTGCAAAAGATATCGCATCAGCGAACCAGGCAAAAATTTCTAGAGATTTTGCCTATAAACATGATCTTAAATACTTTTTTGATGAAAAAGATATGGGTATCGAGCATGCCTTGCTTCCTGAAAAAGGATTGGTTGTTCCTGGTGATGTGATCATCGGCGCAGACAGCCACACCTGTACACATGGTGCACTTGGTGCATTTTCAACAGGTATGGGAAGTACTGACCTTTCATTTGGTATGATCACAGGCGGTAACTGGTTTAAAGTACCTGAAACGATCAAAGTTGAGTTGACAGGTACGCCGGGTGAACACATTTACGGTAAAGATATCATTTTGGAACTTATCCGTCAGATAGGTGTGGATGGTGCATTATACAAAGCGATCGAATTTACAGGTGAAGCGATCCAGCACCTTGGCATGGCAGACAGATTTTCCATCGCGAATATGGTCATCGAAGCGGGGGCTAAAAACGGTATCTTTGCCGTCGATGATATCACGTTGGCGTACCTTGAAGAGAGAAAAGAAGTGAACGGTGGATTAAGAGCTGAACCTAAGATCCATGTTTCTGATGCAGATGCTGAGTATTGCCAAGTGATCACGATAGATACTGGAGCACTTTCACCAGTGGTCGCTTATCCCTTCTTACCGTCAAACGGTAAACCTATAGAACAAGCTGTTGCAGATGATCTTAAAGTAGACCAGGTCATGATCGGATCTTGTACGAATGGGCGTATCGAGGATCTGCGTATCGCAGCTGAGATCATGAAGGGTAAAAGAGTCGCACGCCATACACGTATGATCGTGACTCCAGCCACACAAAAGATACTTCTTCAAGCACAGCATGAAGGTTTGATGGATATTCTTATTGAAGCAGGTGCCGTGGTTTCAAACCCTACTTGTGGTGCATGTTTGGGTGGATACATGGGTATACTCGGAGACGGTGAGCGTTGTGTTGCTACAACAAACCGTAACTTCGTAGGTCGTATGGGTGCGAGAACATCTGAGATCTACTTGGCGAACTCAGCTGTGGCAGCCGCCTCAGCAATAGCCGGAAAGATCGTGGATCCTAGAGAACTTTAAAATCCGGCGTTTGGATCAAATCCAAATCCCCCGCCGCCAAAATCAGGCGTGCCAAAACTCTGTGTTGCGAATGAAGGGTCATCGTATCCTTCTTGTACAGAGAGTCCTCTTAACATGGTAATGTCCATTTTCGGATCGATACCTTTAGGACATGCCATAGTACACTCCCCGCATAAAGTACAATCCCACACACCATTACTCTGAATGTTATCTATAATGTTTTTTGCATTGCTTTCACGTTTGTCAGCACTGTAACGATACGCACGTGTCAGCGCAAAAGGCCCAAGGAAATCAGGGTTTACTGCATAGACAGGGCAGGCGGAGTAGCATGAGTCACAGAGTATACAGTCTGTTTGTCTTTCAGAGAGTTTTTCATCACTGTGTGTGAGTGAAGCTTCTTGCGAGGAGTGTAACCATGCGGTACTTTTTAAGAGTGTTTCTTTGGCTTTGTGTTTATCTACTTTGAGGTCACGTAATACAGGATGATACTGTAGTGGCTCTATGATATCACCGGGTTTTACTTTATAGGCACAGGCAAGCTCTTCTCTTCCATTGACACGTACTGCGCACGTACCGCAAACCGAAGCACGACATCCTGCAGAAAAAGTAAGTGTGGCATCTTGTGTCTCTTTAATGTAGCTCAAGGCATTCAAAAGAGGAATCTCCCCTGCAGGTAGTGTATAGAGTTGGTGGGTATTGGTTTCAGAGCGAAGAATTTTTACTTGCATGTTTCTTCCTTTTCCCACTGGAGTACAATATGTTTTTTGAGTGTTTCATCTTCATTTTCAAATCCAACTTTGTAGTGAGCACCACGGCTTTCATCTCTGGCAATAGCTGATGAGATGATAGTGGGTGCTAAAAGCAGGGCATTTTGAAACTCTAAAAAGTCAACGAGGTTCTGGTTATTCACCCGGCTTTTATCTGCGATGCCCATCTCTTTTTGCATTTCTTGTATAGTACGTACTTCATCTAGTGCTTCATGGAGGTGGTCATTGTCTCTGACAATACCGACTTTATCATAAAAAAGATTTCCCAATTTCTCTCTGTAAGGATAAAAGTTGACAGGCTCTTTTTGTGATAAAAGGGCTTTTATTTCTTCAGCATCTTTTTGTCTTTGGACATCATCTGTCGGTTGGGAATTTGTATCAATCACATATTTAGAGGCATTCTCCCCGGCTAATTTTCCAAAAGCTGTAATTTCAAGCAGGGAATTTCCACCAAGACGGTTGGCACCATGTACTTTGGCATTGGAACATTCACCCACGGCAAAGCAGCCCTTGATCCCATTGACTTCCAGTGCATCATCTACATCTATCCCGCCCATCGTGTAATGAGCGACAGGTTTGATCGGGATAAGTTCTGTGGCAGGGTCAACATGTTCATGCATTTTACACAGTTCCACCTCTTGAGGGAGAAGTTCCATGAGTTTCTCTTCTCCTAAATGACGTACATCCAAAAAGACCCGTTGACCCTCTTTTATTTGGCTGAAGATAGCACGGGCTACTTCATCACGAGGTTTGAGCTCATCCACAAAACGCTCTCCCTTTCCATTAACCAGATATCCGCCTTCTCCTCTAGCACTCTCAGAGATGAGAATGCAAGAGTGTTTGAGTGCAGTGGGGTGGAATTGGATGAACTCCATGTCAGATACTGCCCCACCTGCACGCAGTACTGCCGCTACACCATCACCGGTAGAACCGTAGGCATTGGTAGTAAATCCATGATAGAGCGCACCATATCCGCCTGTGGCCATGATAACAGATTTTGCATTGATCTGCTTGACCTCGCCTGTACGTATATCTAAAAAGGTGGCACCTTTTACTGTTTCTTCTTTTGTGATGAGATTTAGAAGATAATGTTCATCCAAAAAGTGTATTTCTTCTTTCAAACAAGTGTCATAAAGGGTATGGAGTATCTTGAGTCCGGTATAGTCTTGGGCATAACATGCACGTTTTGCTGATGCCCCACCCATTTGACGTTGGGCTATGGTTTGAGTACCGGATTTACCATTGTCAAGCCTTGAAAAAGGAACACCCAAACGCTCTAACCATGCGATGGTCTGAGGAGCATCTTCGCACATATGTCTTACCATGTCTTCATCACAAAGTCCATGTGCCGATTTGATGGTATCTGCAATGTGCGAACGTACATGGTCCTCACCGACATTGCCAAGGGCAGCGTTCATGCCTCCTTGTGCCATAGAGGTTTGTGAATTGGTAGGATAGGCTTTACCTGCTACGGTGACAGAAGCCCCAGCATTTTTTGCTGCAAGTGCAGCTGTGAGTCCAGCACCACCTGAACCGATGATCAGTATATCTATCATACGCTCTCCATAAATACTTGAATATTTTCTACAATACCTTCAAGAAGCTTTTTTCTAGCTTCGATACTTGACCACGCTATGTGTGGTGTAATCAGGAGTCTCTCTTTATGGTTTACTTCATTGAGCCTGTTGTTCAGTGTAAGTGGTTCTTGTTCAAGCACGTCTAGCCCAGCATACAATATTCGTCTGTCAAGTTCAAAGGCCAAATCTGTTTCATTGATGATGCCCCCTCGTCCGAGGTTTAAAAGAATAGCATTCTCTTTTATAAAAGGCAGGTTGTTTTTATTGATGAGATTATAGGTATCATCATTAAGCGGTGCATGAATGGAAATGATGTCACAATCTTTGAGAAGTAATTCTAAACTCTGATGCGGGTAGGCATGTTGAAGATTTTTTCCACTGGTAGAATGGTAACTGACTTCGGCCCCAAATGCCGTTGCGACCTTGGCAACCTCTTGGCCTATAGTTCCAAAACCGATAATTCCCCATTTTTTTCCTGATATTTCATAAAAGGGTTGACTTACATCTGTAAAAAGCCCTGATTCACTCCATGATCCATCTTTCACTGCTCTGTCATAATATGCCATCTTTTCAAGTAGATAAAGTGTCATGGCAAAAGTATGCTGTACCACACTCTTTGTTGAATACCCTGCAACATTTTTGACTTCTATCCCTTTAGATTTGGCGGCATCCAGATCCACATTGTTCATACCTGTGGCAGCGATGCAAATGAGTTTCAGTCTAGGGGCTGCTTCCATCATATTTTCAGTGATGACTACTTTATTGGTGATGACGATATCTGCAGTTTGGATGCGTTCGAGTGTCTCTTCCGGGGGTGTGGTCTGGTATACAGTCAGTGTTCCAAAAGACTCAAGTACAGTGATGTCTAAGTCATCACCTAATGTTTTAGCGTCAAGTAATACGATATTCATATGTTGCCTTAGTGTTGGGGTATGGGTGTAGCATTAGTGTCAGCACAAGAAGGTGTTTCGGTGATGGTAAGGGCACAACCTGCATCTTCTCCTGCTCCTAGGAAATCTGAAGAGAGTCCAAGTGCACTGCTTTGTACCGGTGTAGACTCTACTGCATCTTTAAGTACTTCTCCTTTACTCAGTGCCTCAAAATGTGTAATGATCTTTTTATCACCCTTTAAAATGGTCATACTTGAGGGTTCTTTGATAATGAGTACAGGGATACTGCTTATATCCACAAATTTCAAAAATCCTCTGGCATTGATCTCTTTTGATGAGATAGGTGTGTAATCTATATGATGTTCTGCAAAATATTTTTTCACTTTTTTACAATGGGCGCATGTCTCTGACTGTATGAGGTACAAACCAGGGGCAGTCACAAAAGATCTATTTTGAGGAATGGTCAGAGTATTCAAACCTAAAAAAATGGAAAAAACTGAAGCCAGAACAATAGCAAAGTGCTTCATTTGACTAAAGAGAGCAATGACAAGCAAAGAGGAGAAGACACTCAGACAGAAGATACATGGTTCAGGGTTGGCAATGAACTGATAGCCAATGATAGTTGCTTCAAAGGCTATACCCGCGTAAAGAAAAATGAAAAAGAGTGTTTCAAAAAAAGTACTTTTGAGTGAACGGTAGCCTGAGATGATCAAAGAGAGTACACCGGCCAAACCAAAATAATTGAGATAAATATGGTCAAATCTCAGGAGCTCTCCCGCAAGTGCACAACCTACTTCTCCACAAAGCGAGGTATGCTGTAATCTTAGATACGTCTCAATACCAATATACACAAAGAGTAAAAAGGGTAAAAAAACCCTAGCAAAAAAACGCATATGTCCCCCTCTTAGTGATCTGAAATATTTTCTACGATCTGTGTTGCTCTTCTTTTGGCTTCTTCTACTTCATCCAGTACAAGACTGACTGCCATACGACGACCTATATGTGATTCCGGTTTACCAAAGACCCTTACAAAACTGTCTTTGGTAAAGGCACTGTCCGGTACTTCAAGTATAGGGTTATGGCTTTCATTTTTGGCTTTGTATGCGCCACAGGCACCTGAACCATAGAAGGTAAAGTCGAGAGGTAGTCCAAGTACTGCTCTTATATGCAGAGCAAACTCACTTTGGCTTTGCGTGATCAGTGTGACCATTCCTGTGTCGTGAGGACGCGGACTTAGTTCAGAAAAGTAGACTTCGTTATCTTTGACAAAGAATTCCACACCGAAGATACCGCGACCACCCAGGCCATCGGTCACGGTTTTTGCGATCTCTTGTGCCTTTTTGAGTGCTTCAGGAGTCATTTGCATCGGCTGCCATGAGAGGATGAAGTCTCCATCTTTTTGCACATGTCCGATGGGTTCACAAAAGGTAGTTCCTGTTTCGTTACGTACGGTCAAAAGAGTGATCTCATAGTCAAAAGGGACAAACTCTTCTACGATAAGTTCAGAGGCATCTCCACGCGCTTCTTTCGCAATCTCCCATGAATTTTCTATATCATCTGCTGTTCTTGCGATACTCTGACCATGACCCGATGAACTCATTACGGGTTTGATGACACAAGGAAAACCTATACGCTCACCTGCTGCTTTAAGTCCATCAAGTGTCGTAACAAACTCATATCCGCTTGTTTTAAGTCCCAGCGTTTCTGCTGCAAAAACACGGATGTTCTTACGGTTCATTGTTTTATTGACCGCTTCAGCATTTGGGATCACGTGAAAACCTCTGGCTTCTGCTTCAAAAAGGGCTGCAATGCTGATCGCTTCAACTTCAGGCAAGATAAAACTAGGCTGCTCTTTTTCTATCAGTGCAAGTACTGCTTCTTTGTCTTGCATGTCTATAGCATAAGAGCGATTGGCTACAAGATGTGCAGGGGCATTTTCGTATTTATCTACTGCGATGACCTCTATACCAAGTCGTTGTGCTTCAATAGCAACTTCTTTACCAAGTTCACCTGAACCCAGGAGCATGATCTTAATAGCGTCTTTTTGTAATGTGGTCGTAAATGTCATAAGAAACCTTCGAAAAAATATGAGGTTATTCTAGCGAAAAGTTAAATAATATGTAATGAGTTAAAGGAAAATTTTTGGTGGTTTAAGTAAATAAGTGAGATGAGTCGTAGGGCAAATGCCCTACTGCTGTAAAAATTACAGTCTAGACTCGTATCTTCTAAGCATGAAGAGTTTTTTAAGGATTTTCTTGCGAGTTGCAATCTTCTCTTTTTTTCTCTTTTCAGTCTCAGTTTCGTGGTTTTGTCTAGCTCTCGCTTCTGTCACGATAAGGTTTCTGTCGCATTGTCTTTTGAATTTTCTGTAAGCATCATCAAAAGAATCACGTTGTGATAGCATAATTCCTGGCATCGAAAGGCACCCCCTTCCTTATCAAAATTTCCTGGTTCTGGACCAAGATAGATAAATTATGATGGGATTATATCGAGTTAGTATTAATTTGTGATAAAATGGGAGTAGTAAGCAGTCGAAGGAGCCAAGATGCAAAAAGTATTTGAAAATTGTTATGCCTTAGATGAAAGATGTTATGAAAGCTATGGGCTGAGTGAAGATATACTGATGGAGCATGCAGCTGCGGGTATGGCTGATTATATCCGTAAACATTTTCCCAAAGGCACGTCTGTATTGATCGTGGCAGG
>JBFEKK010000015.1:0-10607 GCA_041552675.1 Sulfurovum sp. | reverse complement strand
CCCTATCGAATTAGCACATACTCAAAACATCACTTATGATATCACTATTGATGCATTACCCCAACTTACTTTTGACACCAATGTCGTTGTGGTTACGAACCCGACAGTTGCAGGGTACCATCTTGAAACTCTTCTTTCTCACATCAAAGCTACAAAACTCAATGTTGTTACAATTCCGGATGGGGAAGGGTACAAGACCCTAGAAACAGTTGAAAATATACTCAATGAATGTTTTGAACATA
Organism: Sulfurovum sp.; assembly: GCA_041552675.1. Lineage (GTDB taxonomy): Bacteria > Campylobacterota > Campylobacteria > Campylobacterales > Sulfurovaceae > Sulfurovum. The sequence goes on along the minus strand of JBFEKK010000015.1, from coordinate 10,365 downwards.
AACTCGATAGAAAATCTCTACTTATCGCTTTTGGTGGGGGTGTGATAGGTGACATGACAGGATTTACTGCAAGCATATATCAAAGAGGGATAGACTTTATACAGATACCTACAACACTGCTTAGCCAGGTTGATGCCAGTGTAGGGGGGAAAACAGGCGTCAATAACAAATATGGAAAAAATCTCATTGGAGCTTTTTATCAACCCAAAGCTGTTTACATAGACCCTGCATTTTTAAAAACACTACCTCCAAGAGAGTTTGCTGCGGGTATCGCAGAGATAGTCAAAATGGCGGTAATGTTTGACAAGTCATATTTTGAGTTTTTGCAAAAATCTGATTTTAGAGACAGTGAAACATTGAAAGAAGTGATCAAGAAGAGTGTAGAGCTAAAGGCATGGGTAGTCAATCAAGATGAAAAAGAAGCAGGCATACGAGCGGTACTTAACTACGGACATACTTTTGGGCATGTCGTTGAAAATGAAACCAACTATACAACCTATCTACATGGCGAAGCAGTAGCTATAGGAATGGTAATGGCCAACGCTTTGGCTGTTGAACTTGGCCTGTTTACACAGGAGGAGGCAGAAGCAGTTAAAACACTTTTGGAAAAGTCTTCTTTACCTACAGACTATGTGATCAAAGATGTAGATGACTTTTATGAGCATTTCTTGTTAGACAAAAAAAGTGCTAGAGGGAGCATCAAATTTATCTTACCTCAAGGTATGGGTCACTATAAAATGGTATCCGATATTGATGAAAGTGTCGTAAAAAAAGTACTTCGCAGCTTTGGAGAAAACAGATGAATTTCAAAAACATTCTTATAGCCTTTACTCTTTTATATTCTGTTACAGCGTTTGCAGAACCAGTCTTAGAGCAGAACAGTACTGTAGAGACGACAAAAGAGGATAAAGAAACACAAAAACTACCTTTGGATATGCAGAGAATACACCAGCTTCTTGCTGAAAAAGAAACGCTAAACAAAGAACTTAGTGAGAATAATATCTGGTCAAAGATCTATAGTAACTACCATACATACAAGGAACTTGAAAAACAGCAAATAGCACTAGACGAAACTATTGATCGCTTAGAAAAAATAAAACACAAAACGCAAGCTCAAAAAGAAGAATATCAAAATGCTCAAGACAATAAGATCACACTTCTTGGTAAACTTCAACTACTAAAAGAGTATGAAAAAGACCCTTTTAAAAAGTTCCTTACACCTCCTGAGATAGCTACAGTACCTAAAGTAGATAGCCCTTTTGCAGTAATTGGTGCTGTATCCTATAGAGAAAAACTCCAATCCGACATAGAAGAGTATAACAACCGATATGATTCTCTATATTATATAGTCGAAAAGTTTAAAGAGAAACAGCTTGTCCTGAAAAAACTTTTAAAGCTGGACCCTCTAAACTTGGACTACATTAATGAGCAACAAGACACTATAGATCAAATTAAAACATTTATTCCTGTTCTGGAGATCTTTAAAACCACCAAGAATGTTTATAGTAAAAAAATTGATGAAATCGAGCTCAATCTCAAAAATGATATTCAAAGAGAGATACAAAGGACTATGACGATCGGAGCGATCATCCTCTTCTTTATTTTCCTTTTATTTTTTATTAAATTTTTTGTTAAAAAATATATGTCAGAAGAAGAAAGTTTTTATGCCATCAACAAAGCACTCAATATCTCTTTTGTAAGTATTTTAATTTTAACCTTACTCCTTGCCTATATAGAAAATGTAAGTTATCTTGTCACGATTCTTGGTTTTGCCTCAGCCGGTATTGCCATTGCGATGAAAGACTGGTTCATGTCTCTTATGGGATGGGCGACCATTGTACTTGGAGGTTCTATTCATGTAGGTGACAGGGTTCGATTTATACGAGACGGTGTGGAGTATGTAGGGGATATCGTAGATATCTCATTGCTCCGTATGACCATGCATGAAGATGTCACCCTAACGTCTTACATGACCAACCGAAGAGCAGGGCGTATGATCTTCATTCCAAACAACTTCATATTTACTGATATGATTGCTAACTACTCTCATTCCGGACTAAAAACAGTATGGGATGGGATAGACTTTGTCATTACTTTTGATTCTGATGCAAATAAGGCCACACATATTGCTAAAGAGATTACCAAGAAGTACTCAAAAGGGTATACAGAGATCACAAGAAAACAGCTCAACAAACTTAGAAGTAAGTATGGTATGAGAAACACAAATGTTGAGCCTCGTATCTTTGTACATATTGAACCTTATGGTTTAAAAATATCAGCATGGTATCTCACTAACTCTTATGCGACTATGACACTTAGAAGTAGTATTTCCACTGAGATAATCACACGTATTCAAGCAGAAGAGAAGATACAACTTGCGTTTCCTACACAATCTATATACGTGGATAAAAATGTACCTAGACCTGAAATGGGATTAGGTGCTATAGATCCTAATCAAGGGCTTTAACTATGCAAAAAGTCTATTTTAAAACCTTTGGATGTCGTACTAATCAATTCGACACACAGGTAATGATGTCAAAACTGAAAGATTACGAACTGACAGATGATGAGCTTAGCTCTGACATCATCGTTGTCAATTCATGCACTGTTACCAATGGTGCAGACTCTTCTGTACGTAACTATATCTCATCTATGCAACGTAAAAATCCCGATGCAAAAGTCATACTTGCAGGCTGTGGATCACACTCAAAAGGTGAGTCTTTATTTGAAGACAAAAAAGTATTTGGTGTCATAGGCCACTCTGAGAAAGAAAATATCAATACTGTACTTAAAAACGAAAAACCATTTTATCAGATCGGTGATCTTGAGCATATAGATTCAACCATCGTTGAAGAGTTTGTAGGTAAGAGCCGGGCTTTTATCAAGATCCAAGAGGGATGTGACTTTAGATGTTCATACTGTATCATACCTGCTGTACGAGGTGATGCACGTTCTCATAAAGAAGAGACTATTTTAGAGCAGATAAACAAACTTGCTGCAAATGGATTTGGAGAATTTATCCTTACAGGAACCAATGTAGGAAGCTACGGTCGTGACCACAATACATCTATGGCCAAACTGCTTAAAAAGATGAGTATGATCCGTGGTGTTCGTCGTATACGTATTGGAAGTATGGAGCCTATACAGATCGATGATGAATTTTTGGAACTGCTCAATGAACCTTGGATGGCAAAACATATGCACATTGCCCTGCAGCACACCAGCGATAAAATGCTCAAACTTATGAACAGACGAAATGAATTTAAGACCGACCTGGAACTTTTCAGAAAAATTGCAGACCATGGCTATGCATTAGGGACTGACTATATTGTAGGACATCCTGGTGAAGATGAGAAAGAATGGGCTGAAGCGATATCTAGAGTCAAAGAGTTGCCATTGACTCATGTTCACGCTTTTTCATACTCCAAGCGAGACAATACCGCTTCTGCAACTATGAAACCGGAAATAAAAGGCAACATAGCTAAAGAGCGTCATCGTGAGCTCACGGATATTATAAAAGCAAAAAACTTTGCTTTTAGACGTGAACATACGCAAAACCTTGAAGTATTGCTTGAGAGTGGAAAAGATGGTGTATATCAAGGATTTGACCAATACTTCAATAAAGTATCTGTAACAAGTGATGAAGACCTCAGTGCAAACTGGGTCTTTCTAAATAACGTGGAGGTAAGCAATGAAGGCAATAAAGCCAAGGTTTAATCCATCAGCACTGAATCCCTCAAATATTAAAATCATTATGGGATTACTTGTAGTATTGGTCATATTACTTTCATTTGCTACCCTTAGAGATACAGACACACTCATTACCCATGATCAGGCAAATGCTCTCTATACTGAAAATAAGATACAAAAAGTCATTATAGATGGTGATTTCATACGTCTAAAGGCAGATACAGGCAACTATAAGATCTACAAAAATGCCGTCAATAAGACAGCTTTTTTTACTAAATACCCTGTAGAAGTACGTAAAGACAACAGCTATATCTATGATCTTTTTTCACTTCTTATCATTATTGCTGCATTTGGGTTTTTATATAGACTGATGCAACAGAACAGACTGCAACAACTCAAGCACATAAGAGCAGCCTCTAAGGCCGATGATTCTCCTGTAAATGCTCCTGTACAGGCACTGACTTCAAATGTCACTTTTGCAGATGTAGCGGGCATTAAAGATGTAAAAGAGGAGCTTGAAGAGATCATTGATTTTCTCAAAGAACCGCAAAAATATCGAGACTTGGATATCCGCTTACCTAAAGGTGTGCTCCTGGTAGGTCCTCCTGGCGTAGGTAAAACGCTTATTTCAAAAGCAGTCGCAGGTGAAGCCAATGTACCTTTCTTTTACCAAAGTGGTGCTTCTTTTGTACATATTTATGTAGGAATGGGTGCAAAAAGAGTCTCAGAACTATTTAAAAAAGCAAAACAGATGGCACCGAGTATTGTTTTTATTGATGAGATCGATGCTGTGGGTAAAAGCCGTGGTGAGTTTAGAAATGATGAGAGAGAAGCTACGCTCAATCAGCTTCTCACGGAAATGGATGGGTTTGAAGACAGTTCAGGTGTCATAGTCATCGGTGCTACCAATAAAATAGAAATGCTTGATGAAGCACTTCTAAGGGCAGGACGTTTTGATAGACGCATACATATTTCACTGCCTGACTTGGAAGATAGAGCCAGAACACTTGAGCTCTATCTTGCACACAAACCAAATAAAGTAGACATCAATCTTGTGGCACGTATGACAGTCGGTTTTAACTCTGCTGCATTGGATACACTGACCAACGAAGCAGCTATCTTTGCTATGAGAGAAGGGCGTAGTGTGGTTGAAACTTCTGATTTTGAGGCAGTCAAGGAGAAAGTCTTACTGGGAAAACGGAAAATACTTTCTTTCACAGAAGAAGAGAGAGAAATTCAAGCCATTTATCAAGCTGCAAAAGCTGTTATCGCTACATGGCTGGATGTTGAATATGAAAAAATAGGTATCGTCAATACGAGGCTTCTAAATCAGGAGCATGAAATACTCTCAAAAAGCCAACTTCTTTCACGTATCAAAGTGTATCTTGCAGGCAGCATCGCTACAAAGATGCACTATAATGAACAATTTACCAATGCAAGTGCAGACATCGCTCAGGCAAAAGAGATCGTTAGAAAAGTAGTTTACGAATATGTGATGAGTGAAAACTTCATCGTAACCACACAGCAGGAAGAAGAACTTTTACGTGAATCTGTATCAGAGATCATAACACTCTTGAAAACACTGGATAAAGCACTTAGTGAAGTCTCTGCTTTTCTCTTAGCACACGAAAATATCACAGCTGAAGAGTGTAGAGTGATCTTACGTAAGATCTTTTAGATAGGAGAGCCTTCTAATGAAATACTTTAATGGATTTTCACTTCAAAAGGAAAAGGGACTGTTTACTCCCTATCTGACGGAGAGTGAGTATTGTGTTGCTGGTTTTTCCTACGGGGCACAACAAGCCTTTGAGTATGTATATCATGCCACAGAGCGCATAGATAGACTTATATTGCTCTCTCCGGCTTTTTTTCAAACACAAAAACCAAGTTTTATCCGTACACAGTTACGTTACTTTGAAGCAGGAACCGAAGCCTATGTCAAACAATTTTTAGCCAACGTAACTTACCCCTCAAGCCTGGATCTTTCTGGATATTTGGACGTGGGGACAAAAGAAGAGCTTGAAGCACTGCTTAGTTACACCTGGGATAGCAAAAAGATACAAGAAGTACTGGATAGGGGTACTACCATAGAAGTATTTTTAGGAAGTGAAGATAAGATCATAGATCCACAAAAAGCGTTTGATTTCTTCGCACCTTTGACTACGACTTACTTCATGAAGCGTGTAGGGCATGTATTGAAAAGCTAAATGCTATAGATCAATAGTGGGGTTTAGTGTTTTCCTACTAGCACATTCATCTCATATTTTTTAAACTTTTTTGTGTGGCTCTTTTGCCTATTTCTATCATCTCATAGGCTTTGTCAAACTCATAGGATTCACAAGCATCTCTAGGGATCTCGATGATTAAATCGGGTTGGTATTGCCTTATCGTATTTTCTACTATGATACTTTGGGTGGCATCTAAACTTTTATTGAGTATATAAAAAATATCTATCGGTGGCTTCTCTTTAGTCGTATCTGTACCTATCGCTTCTTTGGCTTTATCCACTAGCTGCATAGTCTTTTTATACAATTTATTTTGTTCTTTCTCATCTTTTTCATGACTATCTATTTTATATGTTAGTGGTATATTTGCATTTAGGTTCACTGCAATAGTAAGATCTGTCTCATCTGATGATACAGAGGCTATGGGTAAGGGATCTAACACACCCCCATCTACAAGGATCATATCGTTTTTAACGACTGGTGTAAATACGGTAGGTATTGCGATAGAAGCCCTTATTGCATCGATAAGTTTTCCTTTCTTGAACCATATTTTTTTCTGATTTTTGATATCTGATGCTACCGCCATATATGTTATAGGTAAATCTTCAATTTTAATGTCACCTATTATCTCTTCTATTTTGTTATACACAGTGTCGATATTCACTATGCCTCCATGTGAAAGTGAAATATCAAGCAGCTTGATCGTATCTATAAAATCCAGAGAGAGTACCCATTGTTTATACGCTTTAAGTTTTCCTGCCGCATAAAGCCCTCCTATCAATGCGCCCATGGAGGATCCTGAAATAGATCTGATCTCATACCCTTGTTCTTCAAGGATCTCAATAACACCAATGTGCGCATATCCTCTGGCTCCACCACTGCCAAGGACCAGAGAGACACTTTTTTTATCTTTTTGCATATCTATATCCTTTTTCATATTTTTACTATCGGCAAAGAGTAAAAATGGTACTACCGTCACCAGTAATATCTGTAAAAAAAACCACTTTATCATAATCATGTAGCCTTATAAATTATTTTTTATGCCTCATATTTAAGAAGGCAACAGATGCTGAAACGTCTTTTTATAAATGTTTAAAATCGTATCTAAAAGAGCCGCTATCACTGGGCCTATAATGATACCAAGAGGACCAAAGGAGATAATTCCTCCAAAAATCGATATGAGTATAACCAGGTCAGGTAACTTTGAATCATTTCCAACGATCCAGGGACGTAAGAGATTGTCAACCATTCCTACTACCAATACTCCCCAAACAACAAGACCTATACCCCATCCGGTACTGCCTATAAATAGTAAATAGACAGCTGCGGGTAACCAGATCAATGATGCCCCTAATCCGGGAATAGCAGCAAGTAGAAACACAACACTTCCCCAAAATGCTGAACCTTCTATTCCAGCCATCCACAATGCCAACCCGACCAATATCCCCTCGACAAACCCTACAATCATGATACCTTTCAGGGATGCTCTGGTCACCATCAAGCCACGACTCATCACTTCAGTCCGATCCTCCTCCGAAAGAGGCAGTAAAGAGGCAAGAGTACGCAGTAGTTGTGGTCCATGTATCAAAAAATGAAACATTGCATAAAACATAATAAACAGACTCATGAAAAAGCCAACTGTTCCTTTAGTAGCACTGGATAAACTTGAAACCAGCCAGCTTCCCATCGCATTGGTTGCCTCAGAGGCTTTCTTGACAATGGTCTCATGAAAAGGTTCAAGCTTCTCTTTAAAAGGCAGCCATTGAGGTACTTGTTCACCCAAAGAGAGATTATTGTCCAAGACTTCTTTGACAATGGGACGTGCCTTTTTAGTAATCTGTATAGCTTCACTTGTTACCATACCTGTGAAACCTGCCAAAGGCAGACCGAAAGCAAAAGCAGTGATGATCAGTGTGGTACCGGCCGCCAAGGCAGATCTATTTTTTAGAGAGTAAAGCATTTTACGGTAGAAAGGATAAAGCAGCCCCGAAAAGATTGCAGCAAGCACAAGTGCTATCAAAAATTCATGAATCATACCGATAAAGCCTATCAGAGCCATAAAGAGTAGCAGCAGTACAAAGCCATGCTGAAATTTATTGGGTATCTCTTTTTTCATTGTTTTTCCTTATTCTCGTATATCAAACTTGTTATTCTCCACCCCTCTTTAGGCTTCAGTTCATGGTCTGTGGTAAAAAAATACAATTTCCCATCTGTATCTATTAAGTATAGTGGGATAACCTTACTCTTATGTGCCTCTATATAGGCATCCATATTGAACTTCTCTGACAAGGTCGTTGTCTTAATTTCGCCATTACCATGCAGTAGGGAGGAGAGTTTTGAAAATGTCACATCTTCGGTGAAAAGTTGACGTCCAACGATGGTAGAGTGTGACGATTTGCTCTTTTCAAGCTTCTTACCCTCAGAGTTCTGAAGATAGTAGATATTTTCGGAACCAAACTCGGATTTGAACCGCGTGGATGCAAGAGCATTTAGTGTCGCATGGGGACTTATAGCCAATAGCCTTCCTATACCAGTCAGTTCCATATGTCGGTCTGCATGATCAGAGACGGCTCGTCCATAATAGGTATCAAGCCCCTCCATTCTGGCATTGTTTATGTTTTCCCAATCCGTATCGGCCAACCTTACAGTAAAACCTTGTTGTTTAAGTGATTTAGCGATTTCACGAGAGACACGATTGGCACCAAGGATGAGCATACCGGTGGGCTCATCTTCTTGAAGATCGAGCCATTTGGCAAGTGATCTTGCACTCAATCCCTGTAGCAGGATCGTACCAATAATGACCATAAATGTGAGAGGTACCAGCAGTCTGGCTTCCGTGTACCCAAATTCCTCCAGACGTATAGCAAAGAGTGCCGAAACAGCAGCAGCGATGATACCGCGAGGGGCGATCCAGCTCAAAAAAATCCTGGCACGCAGTGTGAGGTCTGAAAAGAGCGTCGATAACATCACAGAGAGGGGACGTGCAATAAAGAGGATGATACCCAAGAGTCCCAGAGCAGACCAACCCATATCAAATAGATCTAAAAGGTTCAGACGTGCCGAGAGGATGATAAAAAGTATAGAGATAAGCAACAGACTCAAACTCTCTTTAAAAAAAAGTATATCTTCTGTATTTACACTTTTCATATTTGCCAGCATCATACCCATAAGAGTCACTGCTAGTAATCCTGACTCATGAGCGATTGCATTGGAGAGTGCAAATATTACCAATACCAGTGTCAAAGTAAACACATGGTGCAGAAAGTGAGGAAGAAAGTATCGACGTAATAAAAATGCAAGAAAGAATGCACCCGCTGCACCACTTATGATACCTGTGGCAACGATGGAAGCCAGGGAAAGAGGAATCATTGCTCCAAAGTGCTGCAAAGTAATGGTTTTATAGACAAGGATGATCAGTATAGCCCCTGCGACATCCAATATGACTCCTTCCCAATGGAGGATGTTGGCAATGTCAGCATGAGGACGTACCGTTTTCAGTAATGGCTTAATGACCGTTGGTCCGGTTACAGTCATCAGTGCACCAAAGAGTATAGAGAGTTCCCAGGAGAGTCCAATCAATAGATGTGTTGATACAGCAACAATGAACCATGTCAATCCCAAACCAAGTGTAAGAAGTATATACAGTGGTTTGGTCAAGCCTTTAATCTCATGAAATCGAAGTGTCAATCCCCCTTCAAAGAGGATAATGGCAACACCCATAGAGACAAAAGGGAAAAGAAGTTCGCCCATCAGTGCATCCGGATCAAACAGTCCTGTCACCGGTCCGACTACTATTCCAAACAGAAGCAGAAAAATGATTGATGGCAGTTTGATGTACCAGGAGAGCCACTGACTCAAAATACCAAAAAAACTGACAAGTGCCAAAGTGAGTAGTATATGTTCTGTCATATTGAAAATACCAATCCCTGAAATATCTGAAAACCCAAAACAAATAAAGACCCGACACCAATAGAAAAACCTAACAATATGCTAAGTAACATAGATTTTTCAATAGTAATATCTAGTCCCATATACTTTGTCCTTTTTAAATCACTCCTTGTTGAAGCTGTCTACCACAATGGCACCCATAGATGCAGGCATGGCAATTAATATTAATCTTTTTAACGCTATGATGGGCTCATCTATAAGAGGTAACTTATTTAAAGCCAGTAAAACTAAAGCAACTACCAGTGCAGAAATAAAGTAGGCAATGAAAATACGTAATATGAATATATCGTAGCGCTTTGATACCTGCTTTTGGAAGACACTATAGTAAGCATAAATGCCTAAAAAAGTCACAGAAAGTACAAAAACCAACAAGAGATTATAAAATGGCAAAGTCACACTCATTTTCCATGCTTCTTCTGTAAAAGAGATTGGCACGGCAAGGGCAAATGCACCTATGGCTATTTGAATGATGTCTTCAGTGTTGATACGAAGCTTCATTTTT
>JBFEKK010000014.1:0-10622 GCA_041552675.1 Sulfurovum sp. | reverse complement strand
CTTCCTAGCTCACCACCTCTTGCACCTGATGGACAGCTAGAGTTCTGCTTTGCTGCTTCTTCAAAGGTGATCTCCCCTGCATTTATCTTTTCTTTGAGTTCCTTACAGAATGCTTCGTCATTTACCAATATGTGTCTTGCTGATGCTGTTGCCATTGTTATTTCCTTACTTTTGATTTAATCTGCATCGTTTATATACTATTTTCCCTTGATGTCAAGTAAAAAATTATAACCCTGCTTCAAAAGCAACCAATTCACCCTTTTTCAATCTTGGGATGATATCTGTTCTTATCTTACGTATGAGAAAACTCTTTTTTTCAAACGGTATCTGTTGCGAACTTGCAATACTTTTTAACTTCAGATCATAATGTTTTATGAGAAAATTACGCAGTACATTATTGAGTTCTTCTTCATTCATCACTTCCAAACTATCATTTACACTAAGCCCTACCAACCCAGGATGTTCGGTCTCTCCATTGATAAGTGCTGTAAAAAGTTCTGCATAAGCACCCAACATATTGATATCCATCACACTTAGAACATTATCGATAAGATTAGGATTTTCAATAAGTGTCTTTAATATGCTCAATTGAGCTACATCATCTCTTTTTTGTGTAAAACTTTCTCTTGCCCTGGCTACATTGGTTTCTTTACCAAAAAGGGAAGGTGCTACACCCACCAATGTCGCTGCCATAGGAATGTACGCATCTTTGATGATCTGGCTAAGTGTTTCAAGATACTGTTTCACGGCGCCAAAAGCTGCTTCTTTTGCTCTAGGATCATTTAAATTATACATAGAAACGATCATCTCTAACACAAAAGGGATCAACGGTTTGGCTTCACGAAGCAACTTCGCTACGGTCTCACTCTGTCCTTTGGCTATGAGGTCTGCAGGATCTTGTCCATCAGGGAAGAGTACAACCCCGCCATCAAAACCTCCCACTGACAACATCTGTGCAGCTTTAAGTGCTGCTGCTACACCTGCTTTATCACCATCGTATGCCAAGATCACTTTTGGATCTCCTTTACGCAGTAGAGGCAAATGCTCCGGTGTCAGTGCTGTTCCCATCCCTGCGACCGCTTCTTTAAAACCTGCCTGATGGAACATCACCACATCCAAATATCCTTCACAGACAATGATCTTTTTGTTCTTATAGATGCTTTCTTTTGCCAAGTGATAACCATAAAGGAGTCTCGACTTATTAAACAATTTTGTTTGAGGAGAATTGATGTACTTTGCAGGATGGTTCGTAATGGTTCTGCCACCAAACCCTACCAAAGAGCCACTTGTAGAATAGATAGGGAAAGTGATTCTCTCCACCAAACGTGCATAATAGCCACTGCCATTTTCATTTTGGGCGATGATCCCTGCCTCTGCTGCCTTGGGTAAAGGAAGCAAAGCCCTTTGTAAAAAATTCATCACTTCCTGTCCGCTTGGCACATAACCTATCTCAAACGTTTCAATGGAGTTTTGGGATACTCCTCTGTCAAGCAGATATTTCATCGCTGTTGCATTATGATTGAGATTTTTCACATACCACTGACCTACGGCTTCAAGTACACGTTTTGCATCAGAATAGTCCGAGCTTCCTTTGGTATAGGTCAACGAAAAGTTATTCATAGAAGCAAGCTTTTCTATCGCTTCAGGGTAGGAAAGTTTTTCTAACTCCATCACAAATTTAATGCTGTCTCCCCCTACGCCACAACCAAAACAGTGATATATCTGTTTACTTGGGCTGACAACAAAAGAAGGGGTTTTTTCTCCATGAAAAGGACAGTTTGCTTTGTAGTTTGCTCCAGCTTTACGTAACTCTATAAAGCTACCGATCACATCTACAATGTCAATACTGTTTTTTAAGGATTCTATCGAGGCATTATCTATCATTCTAAAATTATATCTAATTAGATATAATTTAAGGACGTAAACAATGTAAAGCGCATGTAACTGGTTATTTTAACCTTTTCCCCATTGCTTTGTGTCTTTTAAGGATTATTTTGGAACATATATTACCTGCGTATAATGACCCTCTTTTCAGCATTATGCTTATTGTTGTGATTTCTCTTATCATTGCACTCGTTACCTATGGATGGGGACTGCATAAACAGCAAAAAGAAGAAGGGAACCTACTCAAGTTCTTAGAAAAATTTGACACTGCTGAATGTGCTTTGGAAACAGCAGACATGCCTTTCGAACCTCATATGCTTAAACCACTTACCCTTTTGGCAAAAGCATTTGAAAATGCTGGAGAGTACCACAAAGCTATTAGTATTTATCTTTTCCTTATTAAAAATATTTCACATGACTCAGGGAAAATAGAATTGATGGAACGTCTGGGCAGCACCTATCTTCATGCAGGATTTCTAGAACGATCCCAGTCCATTTACACAGAAGTTTTACGCAAGAAGCCTCGTAATGTTCAAGCCCTTTATGAACTGGGGATCGTGTATGAGATCATGCAAAAATACGATAAAGCCAAAGAGGTCTTAGGGCCTCTGAATATGTTAGGAGAAGAGACAAAATCCCTTGAGAAATTTCTGGATTTTTCAGAACTCCTTGCGAATAAAACCTTAGCCATACAAGATAAAGTAGAAAGACTCAAACAGATATTAAAAGAGGAACCAAGTCTCTATAGACACATCATCAAAGCACTTTTACTGCTTGATACCAAAAGTGCCTGGGAGAGCATTGATCCCGAACGTATCAAAGAGCTTCTTGATATCCTTTGGTTCTTACCAAATTCACAACTCGATTTAGATATAATCACGTCAAATAAAAAGCTGCAAACACTTTACTATGCGAAAGGTTATTTACAAGAACCTGCAACCCAAAGTGGTATTTTTAGTGTAGATATGTTGGCTACAGCAAAACAAAATGGCTTTGAAGAGGGAGATTTGGTTTTCTCTTATCTCTGCCAAAAATGTAAACAGAGCTTCCCTGTTTCTTTCAAACGCTGTCCAAATTGTATGGCGATAAATTCTGTTAAAGTTGAGGAAAAAATTGCAAAATCAAGCCCGAAAACAGATTACTCTTTACTCTGATGGTTCCAGCTTGGGAAATCCTGGCCCTGGTGGTTATGGAGGTATCTTAGAATTTAAAGGAGTCCGTAAAGAGTACTTTGGCGGAGATGCACATACCACCAACAACCGAATGGAACTTCAAGGTGTGATAGAGGGGTTAAAGCTTCTTAAAGAACCTTGTGATGTAGAGATCATCTCTGACAGTTCTTATGTGGTCAAAGCCATCAATGAATGGTTGGAAGGCTGGGTACGCAGGAACTTTGCCAAAGTAAAGAATGTAGACTTATGGAAAGAGTATCTTGAGATATCGAGTCCTCATAATGTGCGTGGTACATGGGTCAGAGGACACAATGGCCATCCGGAAAATGAACGTTGCGATGAACTGGCCCGTAACGAAGCAGAAAGAATAAAATTAACACTATAGGAGAAATTTATGAATGATTACAGTCAGCTAGAAGAACGACTGAACTATACATTTAAAAACAAGCAATTGATTATTGAGGCTCTAACACATAAGAGTTACAAAAAGCCTTACAATAATGAGCGGCTTGAATTTTTAGGAGATGCTGTACTCGACCTCATCGTAGGAGAGTACCTTTTTTCTAAATTCCCCAATTCAAATGAAGGTATACTTTCAAAGATCCGTGCTTCACTTGTCAATGAAAGCGGTTTTACGCTTTTGGCAAGAAAACTCGATCTTGGATCCTATATCTACCTTTCATTGGCAGAAGAGAATAACAATGGTCGTAACAAACCTTCTTTGCTTTCAAATGCCTTTGAAGCGATCATCGGTGCTATTTACCTTGAAGCCGGTTTAGCTACAGCCAAAGAGATATCGATCAAACTCCTAGAAGAGTCTCACCCAAAAATAGACCTTGACTCTCTCTCAAAAGATTACAAAACTGCTTTACAGGAACTCACGCAGGCAACCCACGGTGTGACACCAAACTATACGCTTTTAGACTCTTCAGGGCCAGACCACAAAAAGGAGTTTGTCATTGCAGTAACCCTCGATGACAAAACCATTGCTACAGCAAAAGGTAAAAGTAAAAAAGAAGCACAACAAAAAGCAGCTGAACTTGCCTTGAAGGAATTAAAAGCATGAATACCTTTGGAAAAAAACTAACCCTCACTACTTTTGGTGAATCTCATGGGAAAGCACTTGGGTGTATACTTGACGGTGTACCTGCAGGACTTAAAATAGATGAGGCATTTATACAAAGTGAACTGGACAGACGGAAACCCGGTAAATCAAAACTGGAAACAGGACGTAAAGAGGCTGACAAAGTAGAGATCCTTTCGGGTACATTTGAAGGAGTGAGTACAGGTACTCCTATCGCTATGATCATCTTTAACACCAATCAAAAGTCTAAAGATTATGAAAATGTCAAAGACCTCTTTCGTCCCGGACATGCAGATTTTACCTACTATCACAAATATGGTCTAAGAGACTACCGTGGCGGGGGAAGAAGTTCAGCAAGAGAAACCGCTGCACGTGTAGCAGGTGGTGCTATTGCGAAACTGATGCTTAAAGAACTAGGTGTTTCTATACAGAGTGGTCTCTGTGAAGTCGATGGCATCAAAGGCTCCGTACAAGATTTTGAATATGCAAAAAGTTCCAAGATGTACGCCCTTGACCCTGCACAGGAAGCGGCACAGGAAGCGGCGATCTTGACAGCAAAAGAGAATCATGACTCTGTCGGCGGTGTGGTACTTACCACTGCTACAGGCGTACCTATAGGACTCGGTGAGCCACTCTACTATAAACTCGATGCCATACTTGCAGAAGCAATGATGGGCATTAATGCGGCCAAAGCTGTAGAGATAGGAGATGGTGTCGCCAGTAGTCACCTAAAAGGCAGTGAGAATAATGATGAAATTACCTTGAATGGCTTTACTTCCAATCACTCAGGAGGTATGCTTGGAGGTATCTCCAATGGGGATACGATCATCGTAAAAACCCACTTTAAACCGACGCCATCTATCTTTCAAGAGCAACAAACGATCACAACGCATGAGGAAGAAGTAAAATGTAACCTCAAAGGGAGACATGATCCTTGTGTCGCCATTAGAGGTGCTGTGGTATGTGAAGCAATGATGGCACTTACACTCGCTGATATGACCCTTCTTAACATGGGCAAAAAGATGGACCACCTCACTGCCATTTACAAAGGTAAATGATGAGTCCTAAAAAATTAGGTTTTGGACTACTTGCACTTATCATTGTTGCCGTACTCTACTATTTTAATCATACAGAAAATGTTAAAAACCTAAACACACTACAAAAAGCAGTAAATCTGCAGATCACTGATATGCAAACCAATGGGTTTACCGTCTCAGACAGAAAAATCAAAAAAGATACTGAACACTTTGTGATCCAAATCAATGATCCAAAAAAAGCTGCTCTATTTTTGACTCAAAAGGGGATACAGCTTACTGTTGAAGAAGCAAAAGAGCTCACAGGTATACAGCTAGGTACTGATGTGACTTACTTAGAAGATGTGATTGCTTTAGAATTATATCCGCTTACCCTGCCAACATATTTAACCACAGCCTTCACTACTGAAAATGACAAAAAAGTCTTAGCACAGCTCAAAGATATGATAAAGAAAAAAACATTTCTTATGCATGTTGATATCGTCCATAGTACCACTGCATTCAAAGGTTATGTCAAAGACATTAACGAACGAGCAGAAGGGGAAAAAGAAGTCAAACTAATACTCCAGGGACTGCACTTTTCAGGAGATATCAAAAAAGAAAAAATCGTTAAATATAAACAGAGATTTGACACACTTCACCTCTATATGAGTGATGCACTAAATAGAACGATCTCTGGGTATCAAAGCCATTATGAGCTTACAGGAACTACGGCTTATGATTATACTACAGACTATAGCATAGAGAAAATACAGATCGCTGAGGAAGCCGAGGGTGAACTCTTTGCAGATACAATTGTTCTACACTCAACATCCACTGTAAAAGATGGACTGGCAACAGAAACGCTCAAAGCAAAGATAAAAAATCTTGAACTCCTCTTTGAAAAAGAAAAATTTGCTATGCAGACATTAAACATGAATATGAATATTAGTAATATTGATGTAGATACGTTGGAAAAACTACAAAGAACAGATCCAAATAAAGAAAAAGGGGTTGATGCACATTTAGAAACACTTGTTTCAAATAATATGCATCTTGAAATACCCATGCTTTCTGTTGACAAAGTAACACTTCATGGGAAAGAGATGTATGGATTTACCCTTAATGCTAAATTGGATATAGATGAATCTTTAGATATTTACCGTTTAGGTATGAAACCGAAACATGCTCTACATAAAATAGATGGGAATATACACCTATCCATTTCGAAAGAGATGCTTACTATGCTCAAAGAAGATCCAGAATTTATGATAGGATATATGATGTATAGACCGAAAAGATCACTGGGTCAGAGAATCTATAATATCAATATCATGGATGGTTCCGTAAAGATAAACGGCAAACCTTTAGAATTTTAATACAGGGTCATCTAAACCTTTTACTCTAAACGTTTTACGATGCATTTCGCATCGGTCATATTTGAGTAAAGCCTCAATGTGGGCTTTAGTCCCATAGCCCTTATGTTTCTCAAAGCCGTATTCGGGATATTTTTTTGCCATCTCTATCATTTCTCTATCATGTGTGACTTTTGCCAAAATACTTGCTGCACTGACCTCTGCGACTTTACTGTCTGCCTTGACCATAGTGCTAATGTTTTCAACGCCAAAAGTACTGTTCCCATCAAAAAGATACTCAACTTCAGACAAATGTTTCTGTATACTTTGTAAACCTACCTGTAAACATTTAGAGATACCCATATCATCAACCTCTTTGGCTGAAAAAGAGACAATATGATACTCTGAATTTTCAATCACGATCGGGTAAAGTGCTTCACGCTTTTTCTCTGTCAGCTTCTTAGAATCCATCAAACCCTCAATAGGTTTTTTCAACACCACACCGGCTATTACCAGTGAACCGGCCAAAGGACCACGGCCTGCTTCATCTATGCCACATAATGGTTTACTGTTCATCATTCAAAAGAGTCAAAAACTCTTTCCCGTAACGTTCAAATTTCACTTCCCCAATACCGTGTACTTCAAGCATAGCTTCTTTATCTTGTGGAACCTTCATACTTAAGTCTTTTAAGGTTTTGTCTGAAAAAACGATATAAGGGGGAATACCTTTTTCAGAAGCGATCTGTGTACGCAGATCGCGAAGCCTATCATACACTTCCACATCATAATCATCAAAATAGGTTACTTTCTTTTTCGTAACCGATTTTTGTACAGTAAGTCTCTCTTTTTTGAGTTCGATCTGATGTGCACCTTTGATGACCTCTATGCCAAAAGCTGTCAACCGATAGACTTTAAACTCACCTATCTCCACTGCATTCAATTCCAATAACTTGTCACCTATTGTCAACCATTGTGATTTACTGTATTCATCTCCTATACCATAGACAGAAAGGGTATCATGTCCATTTTGCAGTACCCTCTGTTCTTTACTTCCTTTCAATACATCTATCACATAATGTAAACCAAAACTCTGATCCGTACGTAAGATAGTCGAGAGCAGCATACGTGCTGCTGTGGTGATGTCTACCTTTTCACTTACAGGTGCCGTACAGTTGTCACATTTGTCTCCACACGCTTCCATACGGTCATCAAAATAGGCAGCTATGCTCTGATGCCTGCAATTTTCAGAATTAGCAAAACGAACCATACTGTCAAGCTTATTGAAGGCATGTTGTTTGTAAGGTGTTTCCGGAAGATCCTCTATAAACATTTTTTGCTGCACGATGTCTTGCGCGGAAAAAAGCAAGAGTGTTTCAGAAGCTAATCCATCCCTTCCAGCGCGTCCTATCTCCTGATAATAGTTTTCTAAAGTCTTTGGCATGGTCATATGTACCACAAAACGTATGTTACTCTTGTCTATCCCCATGCCAAAAGCAATGGTGGCTACCACTATCTGTACCCTATCGGCTACGAAATCTGCATACGTGCGGTTCTTCTCTTCAGTAGGGAGTCCAGCATGATACGCTTTGGCTTCGATACCTTTGCTTTGCAAAAAGTGTGCTACAGCTTCTGTAGACTTTCGCGAAAGTGTGTAGATGATACCAGACTCATCTGTATGCAGTTTCAAGAACTCCATCAACTGTGCTCTACCATCTTTGATACGGTGTCGGGCATTAATGGTCAAATTTTCACGAAATAGCGAACCTCTCACACGTTTAGGATCCTGTAATCCCAGATTGCTGGCGATGTCACTTTCGACCGCATGCGTCGCGGTGGCTGTAAATGCTGCTATAGGTGTAGTTGCGAACTGCTCTTTAAGCAAAGAGAGTCGTCTATAGTTCTCTCTGAATTCATGCCCCCACTCACTCACGCAATGCGCTTCATCGATGACGAAAAAGTTAATAGGAAGTTGATGCAGTAAGTTTAAAAAGTAAGCATTCGTAAGGCGTTCCGGTGCGACATAAAGCAGTTTTATTTCTCCTGCTCTTAACTGGCCTTCTATCTTTTGACTCTCTTCGAGGTCTTGCATAGAGGAGAGCATCTCTGCAGAGATGCCATTGGCCTTAAGTGCCACCACTTGATCATGCATGAGTGCCAGCAAAGGTGACACAACTACTGTAATGCCTTCCATCAGAAGTGTAGGGAGTTGATAGCAGAGTGATTTACCTCCACCCGTAGGAAGTATCATCAATACATCTTGTTTTGCCAAAATAGCATCAACTACCTCTTCTTGCAAAGGCCTAAATGAGCTGTGTCCAAAATAGTGTTCGAGGGTTTCTAATTTATTCATACTGGAAGTGTAGCGTTTCTAAGGTCAAAGAGAGGAAAAACATGTCAAATTGTCATGTTTTTGTCAAAAATGTTACCATACAAATTGTGCCCTGAGCGAAGCGAAGAAATGCGCTTGTTACGTGTTTTAAGAGAACTTATACCCTACACCCCACACAGGGTGGAAATAATTCTGCTCATTGTTGGGGTCTATTTTATTTTTAAGCCGGTTAATTGCGACATTCACTGCATTGTCATTGACACCCTCTCCATCAGACCCCCATACCTCTTCACGAAGGAAATCTCTTGTCAGTGCTTTATCAATATTTCTCATAAAAGTATACAGCAACTTAAACTCAAGGTTCGTAAGAGGGACAATCTGCCCACCAATAGTAAGATCTTTTTTTTCCAAATCCATGGTAAGCAATTTATATTTAATACGTTGTTGTTTTTGAAGGGCACCAGAACGCTTAAGTAGTGCTTTGACTCTTAGTGTCAATTCTTTAGGCGAAAAAGGTTTACTTATATAGTCATCACCGCCTGCCTCAAACCCCTCTTCAAGTTCAGACTCTTTATCTTTAGCAGAAAGGAATATTACGGGGATATCATAGCCTATCTCTCTAAGATAGGCTACAAAATGACTCCCCTCCATTCCAGGAAGATTACGGTCAACAAGCATAAGAGAAGGGGTTTCCTCCTCTAAAAACTGTTCTACATTTTCTGTAGAGAGAAAGCCGGTCACGGCATACCCCTCTTTACTCAGATGATACTCTATAAGTTCTAAGATATCTTCTTCATCTTCGATAATAACTATTTCTATATTTTCATTTTGCATATGTGCATTATAACATACACTGCATGGTTTCTATTTAGAGTTTTCCACCCATACGTGCAAATATCACACGCTGAGATACACTTTCTAAACGATCTATGATCTTAAGGTTCTTACGTATATGTTTCAAAAGATTAAAATACTCTTCTGCAAGCCCATCTGCATTTCCTATTTGTTGTATGACATCTTTTTCAAGCAGCGTATAGATATCATCTGTTTTACTGTATTCCACATCAATTCTCGCAGCCAATGCTTTTATTTGGTCATTGTCATCAAACGTTTGCAACATTTCAATCGTATAATCAAAAGCATTAAGGGTACAACGATTAATACTCAAGGAATCTTGGATCAATTGTGTCATCTTATCATTTTTTTCCATGAGCATACTTTGCATATTTTTAAGATAGCTGTTTATGTTTGTACGAATACGGTTCAGAGCTGAAGTAATTTTCAAATAAGAAACAAGTTCTCTCAAATCTCTTGCTTCTGGTGTATATTTTGCAAAGATAAGTACGATATCATTGTCTATTTTCTCTGTCTCTTGACTAATATCTTTAAGTCTACTTCTTGCTTCTTCCAACTTCACTGCATCTGTAGCCTGAAGTGCCTCCAGTCCCTCTCTATTTGCCGTAGCCAGACCTTCTAGTACACTAAGTACATCAGCTCTTACAGCAAGTCTTGCATCTTGATATCCTGGTAACATATTTTATCCTTTATCCAAATCTTTTTTCTTTTTGCTCACTTCTAGTCCAACAGACTGATACAGGAAAGCATAAATGATTTCTCGTAAAAGTTTGCCCCTGGCAAATAGATTTATCCAAATCTACCTGTTATGTAATCTTCTGTCAACTTCTGTGAAGGGTTCAAAAAGATTTTATCTGTTTTATCATACTCTATCAAATCGCCCAGATACATAAACGCCGTATAATCACTTAAGCGGCTGGCTTGTTGCAT
>JBFEKK010000013.1:0-11116 GCA_041552675.1 Sulfurovum sp. | reverse complement strand
TTACGTATTTGTCCACTACCGTAAATTTTATATTTATAGGTCGTAAGTCCCTCTATGCCCATTGGTCCTCTAGCGTGGAGTTTGTTGGTACTGATACCCACTTCTGCACCAAACCCAAATGCTCCTCCATCTGTAAAGCGTGTTGAGGCATTGACATATACTGCTGCAGCATCTATGGCATTCATAAATAGTTCAGCAGTCGTGATATTTTCTGTGATGATGGCTTCAGAATGCCCTGAAGTAAATCTCACAATGTGTTCAATAGCGCCTTCAACACCATCTACGACTTTGATATTTAAAATATTAGCCAAGTATTCAGTATCATAATCTTCATCTGTTGCGTGTGCTACTTCTATAATACTTTGTGTTCTACTATCACCTTTGAGCTCTGTGTGTGCTTCATCAAATGCAGCTTTGAGTTGAGGTAGGGCATCTTCTGCGATAGCCGCATCAACCAACAGTGTCTCCATAGCATTACATACACCAGGACGTTGTACTTTTGCATTGAGTGCGATCGCTATGGCATTGTCCAGTTTTGCATCTTTGTCGATGTAGGTATGACACTGTCCTTTATCGTGTTTAACCACAGAGACAGTCGCATTTTCAGAGACATGTTTGATGAGTCCTGCCCCACCTCTTGGGATGATAAGGTCAACATATTTGTCCATCTTGATCAGTTTATCAACCCCCGCTCTCGAAGAGTCTGGTATGAGTGAGATCAATGCACGTGGAAGATTGTTCGCTTCTAATACATCTTGCAGTATCTTTGCGATCTCTTCATTGGAATTTTGCGCTTCTTTTCCCCCTTTGAGTACACAAACATTGGAGCTCTTAAAGCAAAGTGCGGCAGTATCTGAAGTGACATTTGGACGGGACTCGTAGATGATCCCTATGACACCTATAGGGATAGAAACCTTTTGCATATTTAATCCATCTTCAGTGATCCATCCATCCAAGATACGACCTACAGGATCTTTAAGGGCCGCTATCTCTTCTATGGCTGCTGCCATTGCATCGATACGACTTTCATCTAACAAAAGCCTATCCATCAGTGCAGAAGAGAGCTTGTTCTTTTCTCCCTCTTCCATATCTTTTTTGTTTTGTGCTACTAGGTTACGGCTGTTATCTCTAAGTGCTTGAGCCATTTCATTCAGTATTCTGTTTTTTTCACGTCCACTGATTGTGGCTAGAACTCTACTTGAACTTTTGGCTTCTTTTAAAAAATCTTCCATTTTTATGCCTCTATATAGCTACAGCAGTAATCTGTAACCGTTTTGATCTTCAGATCAAAGGATGAGTTGGCTGGGACATTGAAACTCTCAGGCGTATTCAATTTTTTAAATTCTGTTTCTCCTGGAAGTCTTATCTCCAATTCTCCACTCATCATCTCCATGATCTCTGCCTCATTCGTGTCAAATGTATATTCACCTGGCTGCATCACACCTAAAGTCTGTCTCTCTCCATTTGGTAAAAAAATAGTTCTACTTACTACTTTTCCATCAAAATATACATTTGCTTCTTTGATCATCGAAATATTTTCTAGTTTTGTCATTTTTATTTCCTCATTTGTTAGTTTTTACGTTTAAGTTCTTTGGCTTTTGCATAAGCATCACTGACTGCTTCCATCATACCGTGACGGACATTACAACGCTCTAGCGCTGCATATCCAGCTGCAGTTGTTCCTCCTGGGCTCATCACACCATCTTTGAGGATCGCTGGGTTTTCATTTGCTATTAGGGATGCAAATCCTTCAAAAAGACCTTGTACCAGTACCTGGGCATCAGCACGCTTAAGTCCTTGATTGACTGCACCATCGGCCAAACTCTCAGCAATCAGAGCCAAGTATGCTGGCCCACTACCTGCTACACCTGTTGCGATATCTAACTCGTTTTCACTGTTTAGCCATAAACTTCTGCCAATTTTATTAAAAATACTTAATGCGCTTTCCTTTAGCTCATCATCTCCTGTAATCGTTGTCATAGATTTAAGATGACTTGCTCCTAAATTTGGCATCGTTCTTATGTATTTTTTTGCTTGTATTTGTGACTTTAGACTCTCTATGGACGTTCCTGCTAAAACAGAATAAATGGCATCTGCTTTCCCCATCAATTTGGGAGCTAAATCTGGAAGAGAATAGGGTTTTACACAAAGTACTATATTTTTACTCGATATATCTTCTTTGTCTCCCATCACCTTTGTTGAAATTTGAGGAAGCTTTTCTTGAAGCGCTTGTAAGGATTTTTTATTTCTTCCAAGAACTTCTATCTCATAATTTTCGACTAAACCCTCAATCAGAGCTTGTGCCATATTACCACTACCAATAAATGTCAACTTCATTATTTATCTTTCTTCTTGTCTTTTTGGGTTGTAAATAGGGTACCTTTATTATGTACACCCTCTATTAAAAACTCTCTAGCACTTGTCAGATCATAACCATTACATAAAAACATCTCTCTGCCTTTATTCATAATATAGTCAGCTGCCTTGAGTTTAGTCACTATGCCACCTGTTGCAAACTGTGAGTTTGGAGTAACTTCCTGCTCTAGCTCTTCTTTTTTTATCTCAGTGACAACTTTTCTGATTTTTGCTTTTGGATCATCTTTAGGGTTAGCGTCATAATATCCATCAATATCACTCAAGATCACAAGCAGATCAGCACCGGTATAATAGGTGATATGAGCAGATAGCTGGTCGTTATCTCCAAAGAGTTGATCTGGAGTGGTTGAAATATCATTTTCATTCACTATGGGCAAAATATCATTTTTCAATGTTCTATCTATAATATCTTGAAAGATTTTTGTATGGACTCTTGAGTCAAAATCTTCTTCAGTTAAAAGTATCTGAGAAATAGGAACATCATAAATGTCAAACTTATTTTTATAAGAACTCATAAGTATAGGCTGTCCAACAGAAGCTAAAACTTTTTTACTTGTAGGAACAGTTCTGTTTAATTTAACTGCTGTATATCCTGCAGCGACTGCCCCTGACGTGACAAGAATGACCTCATATTTTTTTCTAGCTTCAGCAATTAAAGAGGCTAGGTTTAACATCCTCTCTTTTGCAATACTAGTTGTCTCTGTCAAGACACTACTCCCCACTTTTATAACTATCCTTTTCACTTTTTTATTCCTTTTTTTAATTTACTGTAATGGTTTTTACTCTTATTGTACTGTAACATATATTATTTTATAAGATTTTTATTGTTTTTATATAAAGATCTATTTTAGTATTTCTCTTAACATTTTAATCGGTTTTGCACTTCATCAAACTTCTTAGCTATAGAATCCGGGTTGGGAGTTCCATATTTGCTAAAGAGCAAAATTGCAATCCAAGATAAAACAAATCCAGGAAGCAATTCAAATATTTCAAATATTCCACCCTGTAACTCTTTCCAGACTATGACAGTTAAAGCGCCCACTATCATACCTGATATTGCACCGAACTTTGTAATATTACGGCTATAAAGACTTAATATCATAAGCGGTCCAAATGCGGCACCAAATCCTGCCCACGCATAAGATACCAGTTTAAGTACACTTGAGTTCTCATCTGCTGATATATACCATGCGATAAGGGCGATCAAAATCACCGTGGCACGCCCCATCCAAACAAGTTCTTTGTCACTGGCATCTTTATGTATAATTGCGTGGTATACATCCCTTGTTAACACAGAAGAGGATACAAGCAGTTGTGAGTCCACCGTACTCATAATGGCCGCGAGTATCGCAGCGAGTAAAAAGCCTGCGATCCAAGGGTTAAAAACAAGTTGGGAGAGTGTAATAAAAATCTTTTCACTGTCAGCCAGATCAATGCCGTTTGCTGCAACATAGGCAAACCCGAAAAAACCGACGCTCAAAGAACCGAGAATGGATAAAATCATCCAGGTCATCCCGATGGTTTTGGCTTTATGAGTCTCGTTTTCATCTCTGATTGACATAAATCTAACAAGAATATGAGGCTGACCAAAATAGCCTAATCCCCATGCAAGCAATGATATAACAGAGATAAGAGAGGCACCGCTGACCATATTGAGGTGGGATGGGTCTATAGATTCTATCACCGTTAAGGCACTTGTCACTCCTCCAAGTTCAAAAACAACCACAATCGGTGTGATCACAAGAGCCAGCATCATCAAAATGCCCTGAATGAAATCTGTCCAACTTACAGCATTATAACCCCCTAAAAAAGTATATGAAACGATAACAAAACTCCCTACAAGCAGTGCATCCGAATAAGCGATGTTAAATGTTGCCTCAAAAAGCTTCGCTCCCCCTACAAGTCCTGATGAAGTATAAAGCGTGTAAAAAATTAAAATAACCACTGCCGTGATCACTCTGAGCATATGTCCGTTGTCTTCAAAACGGTTTGCCAGATAATCCGGAATAGTAATAGAATCGTCTAGATGATGTGTATATACTCTAAGCGGCTTTGCCACATAGTGCCAATTCAGATAGGCACCTATGATAAGCCCCACTGCAATCCAACTACCGATTATCCCATCACTATACATCATACCCGGAAGGCCAAGAAGCAGCCATCCGCTCATGTCGGATGCACCGGCACTTAGAGCAGTAACACTTGGGTTTAGACCACGGCCACCTAAAACATAGTCACTTAAATCATTTGTTTTAAAGTAAAAATAAAACCCTATAGCCAGCATCACCAGCATATATCCTATAAATGATATTATAATTTCTGCTTGCATATTTAAATCTCCTCGAATTTGATACTTTGAATACCAAGATTTCCGTATCTGTGGTAAGAGTTTGAGATACTCTGTTCTATAAAGTAGTGCATGAGCTCAAGTCTGCCGTGAGATACAAAGTTGTCACTGGCTATATAGATAGCTTTATGGGCAATAGAATTGTAGATATCTTGGCTTACATTGTCCGGATGTAAAAACCTTACCCTTTGCACTTGGGGAATCTTCTCAATCAATGCATCTTCATCATCCCTGGCAAAACTGTCCTCTTTCCCGATAAAAGAGTTCTGTTTGGATTCAAGCCATATAAGTTCGGCTTTACGGGATTTTTTCGGTATAGAGATATGAAGTTGCGCACCTATCATTTTGATTGCCATGATCGTTGTCAGAATTTCATCGAGTTCATCATTTTCTTCGATTCTAAGAAGTACACTTTTCACAGGAAGATAACGTATGATATTGCTCTCTCCTCTTATATGAGCATAGTCATGCTCTTTTAAAAACTCAACCTCGTACCAATGTGTAAAGTGGCACATATGCCTCAGTGCCGCCTCACACTCATCATTAAAAACAGTATCTCTTGTGAGAAGAATTCTCATTTGATCTATAAACTGGCTTGAACATGATTCGTAAAGGTTGGTCTCATGATACTCAAGATTCATAAACTGACTGACATAGTTAAAACCGCCTGCTTTTTTCCCACTTCCTATGGCAGATTTTCTCATGCCTCCAAAAGGCTGACGTGTGACGATCGCTCCTGTGGTTACACGGTTTATATATAGATTTCCTGCAATGATCCGTTCTTTCCAGTAATCTTGTTCCCTTTTATCTAAAGATTCTATACCCGACGTCAAACCGTAGCCTGTAGCGTTGACTATATCGATGGCATCATCCAAATCTTCTGCGCACATGACGCTTAGCACAGGACCGAAAAGTTCATTCATATGACAAAAATCATTTCTCTTTGTTCCCCATCTTACAGACGGTGTAAGCATATAGGGATTA
Source organism: Sulfurovum sp. (assembly GCA_041552675.1). GTDB lineage: Bacteria > Campylobacterota > Campylobacteria > Campylobacterales > Sulfurovaceae > Sulfurovum. The sequence continues at coordinate 5,409 of JBFEKK010000013.1, read as the reverse complement.
CCCTTGTCAGTGAAATCTGGTTTTACCAGCCACTCTTCACCATCATCAAGATAGGTGAGTGATTGCTTAAGTTCACCTGCCGGAAGATTTGCCAATGTTCCAATCCGGTTAGAAAAATCCCAAACAGAACCCGTTTCAAGTGATTCAACCGCTTCTTTAAGAGTCTGTTTGAACGCTTCATCATCAAATAGCTCTTTTTCAAGTACCAGTAGTGAGGTTGCGGAACACTTTTGTCCTGAGTTGTGGAAGGCGGATACGATCACATTTTTAATAGCCTGATCACGATCGGCTAAAGCGGTAACAATAGTCGCATCTTTACCACCTGTCTCAGCACTAAGTGCTATATCCGGACGGGATTTAATGATGCTGTAAGCAGTCTTTTCACCCCCTGTAAAGATAGTAAAATCGATATCTTTACTAGGGATCATATGCTCTCCTACAACAGAACCACGACCTGGGATAAACTGCAGTGTATTTTTACTGATACCTGCATCCCAAAAACATTGACACAATCGATATCCGCAAAGGATAGAGTCTTCTGCTGGCTTTAATATGACTGTATTTCCTGCCGCAAGAGATGCGGCAACTCCACCTACTGGAATAGCAATAGGAAAGTTCCATGGACTGATAACCAGGCCAACGCCTTTACCACTGGCTTGAACACCTGTAAGACCCGATATTTTTGCCACGCTGTAAGGATAGAAGTTTACAAAGTCTATCGCTTCACTTACCTCTACGTCCGTTTCTGTAAACACTTTACCCACTTCTGCAGCAGCCACACCTATAAGGTCCGCTCTTGCTACTCTTATCTCATGTGCGACATCCATCAAGATCTCTTGTCTTTGCGCCACTGTTAGTTTTCTCCAGCCATCCGGGTCTTCTTTTGCCGTTGTAATGGCTGTTTTCATATCTTCGGGTGTGGCTTCAGCATAGCGTCCAGCCAGTTTCTTCTCATGGTACTGGCTCTTATCTATCACATCAACATGTAAATCTCTTTGAACGATGTCCCCACCTACAACCGGATAGGCGTTAAATCCACCTGTTTGACCGATATTTTGCCATTTGTCACGGATCTTTTCTGCCCACTTTCTGTTTGCTTTCAGCACAAAATCCGTATCTGGCTCATTCTCAAAATGGTAGTGTTTCACATCAATATTTTCTTTTACGATCTCTTTATTTCTATCTTGAGTTCTATAAGGCTCCTGATCAACAGTTGGTATGAGAGCAAGCGCATCGTCATAACTTTTGATCAATATATCCCATGCAGGTGTATCGACCTCAAGGCCAAAACTGTGTCGTAAAAAGTTCTGCTCGGCTGTGTTTTCATCAAATCTTCTCACCAAATACGCTATGGCATTGGTAAACGTCTCTTTTGTTGCAGTCGGAGCATAAAGGATAACATTCAAGCCTTGATCTTTCAGTACCTCATAGGCTGCTTCACTCATCCCTTCAAGCATTTCTGCACTGACATATTTTTCTATATTTCTCTCTTTTGCTAAAAGCATTGCCAGCGCATGGTCAAAAAGATTGTGCGAAGCGACACCGGTATGTACATAAGGCGCCACTTCTGGATCAAGTAAAAAGTTCATCGCTATTTTAAAGTTTGCATCAGATTCTGCTTTTGAGGAGTAGGTGACATTCGGCCAGCCTCTAAGAGATGCTTCGGTCAGTTCCATCTCTTGATTTGCACCTTTCACGATACGGATTTTAATAGGAGCACCACCGCTTTGAACTCTTTTTTTAGCCCAAGCGTATAACTCTTTTATATATATCATAGCATCGGGCATGTAGGTCTGAATGACAATTCCGGCATGAAGGTTTTTATACGCATCCATCTCTAAAACATTTTTGAATGAATCGATAGTCATCTGAATATCTTTATACTCTTCCATATCAAGATTTACAAACTTATGGTGTTCATTGCCGTCTTTATCCAAATAAGTGTTTTCCATTGCTGCACTATACACTTTTTTTAACTGCTCGGATATGTGACGAATATTGTTGTCATGGGCATGTGGGATGATTTGAGAAAAAAGGTTTGATATTTTAATAGAAAGATAATCAACATCAGGATTTTGAAGTAGTTTTATATATTTTCTAACTCTTTTGTCCCCTTCTTCCTTACTTAAAACTATTTCCCCAATCACATTGATGTTTACTCTGGTACCCTCTTTTTTTCTTTTGTGCATATGCTTTGATAAAATAGGGTCCTCCCCTTGAATGACAATGGCACTGATATCGTTTCTGAGATATTTGACAAAAAGAGGAATTGAGATGGAAGTAAGATAGATCCCCACATCGCGAAACAGCCAGATTAGAATCTGCTCAAACTGAGAAAAGAAGTCTGTACTTTTGTATTTTTCAAATATGTACTCCAACTGATCTGCAACCCTATCAGGATTGTGAGAGCGAAAACTTTGATCTAGTAATTCGATAAGAAAAATTTTGTTAACCGGGTTTTTCAGCATTTTTAACATCATGTCGTGAAAATCCTGCTCTTGCCCCTTGCGTGAAACCTGTATTTTCTTTTGCCATTGATATGCAACTACTTTCACATCTTGTGCTATTTTTTCTGGTATAGTCAAGTCGTTTTCCTTCATTTTTTATCATTATTTTTACCTATAGTACTATAGAGTTAATATATCAAAATTCTACTTTTTATATATCAGGCTTTTTCGTCTGGATACCTAATCATTGTTTTATGGGTGTCATGAGGGAATTCACTCGACCTAAGATAACTTATGCTGAATTTTTCATGTATGACCTATGTTTTTCATAGGCCATACATATATCTATATATTATTGTTTTACTCTTAGTTTTTTGTGATTAAACTCTAAGATCAAACTATCTTTATTTTGTATAATTTTATTTACCACATATACAGATATCTCAGGAATTGTTTTAAAAAAACTTTCTATGGTTCGTTTCGCCTCTTCTATATTCGTATCTTCTTTAAAATCTAATAATAGAGCGTTTTCTCCAAAGATCACCCTTTGATGCGATACACTCAGGTTATCAGCATTGCCTAGGAACTTAAAAAAATTTAATTTCTCCTCTCTGGACAGATCTAAATAGTTTTTTAGATAAATAAATTTCATTTTAATTTTCCTGCCTGTAAGTATGTATATATTTAACATATCATATGTTTAATATTTACATGAAATTGGTATCATTTTAACATATTTAAATTACTCGATACTTAAATGAAATGTCAATAACATATAATTAAGTATGCTGTTTAATTCTAAATAGTGTAAAATATCATAAACAGAGAAAAGGAAAAAAATTGGCATTAGTAGATAGTAAAAAAGATATATTGCCATTGAGCAGTATTGCAGAACTCTTAACAACAAAACTAAGAACGCTGAAGATGTACGAGGAGAAAGGTTTGCTTCCCCCTAAAGAGGAGAATAAAAAGCTCTATTCTATAGATGATGTTAAACTTATTGCTTTTACACATTATTTGGCTAGTGTAAAAAAAATAAATGCAAATGGTATAAAGTATATATTGGAAATGCTTCATACCAATATGGATGAACAAAACAGAGATAAATTTTTAGATCTAGTTGAAAAAAAGATGGAACAACTATCCGGTATCGACATTAAAGATGTAGAGACGATGTAGAATCATAGTAAAACGCTTATACTTTTGTTATGAGACACCACTTATATAATTGATAGTATTTGACGTAAATGGAAACCTTATAAAATACAGTCTTTACGGTATATCAGGTGCAATAATATTCTCACCTGGCATGGCATAACTTCGACCAATTCTTGCAATGCTAGAAAATTCCAAATTCACTTTCTCTTTATCAGAGATGATCTCATTCTTAAGATAAAGATGTTTGATCTCTACGATGACAGGGATCGTTTTCGTTCCTTTGAGATCAACCTCCTGTAAGTACTCACAAAAGAAGGCTACTTTTATGCCTTTTGGCATAGGAGGAAAGCCTTCAATGAGTTCTTCTGTAGGGATGTCAAATATTTCCAGTTCACTTTGCGAAGCATCTAAGCTTTTAGAACTCAAATGCATGGCTTCAAAATGTTCCTTATCTACGATGCACACCACACATTTTTTACTTTTCCTCAGATTTCTAAGGGTATCTTTAGGTGTGCCATCAGGACGATGACCAATGGAAATGATCAGTGTGGCAGGTTCTGAAGAGAGTGGAGTAAAGTAGGAAAAAGGAGCGATGTTCACTACTTCTCCTTGTGTGGCTATCCATGCTATGGGTCGAGGAATCACAGTATTAGCCATTAGATGATAACGCTCTGCTGCTGTTTTTTGGTGAAAATCTATGAGCATGGTTTCTTACTTTATAAACTCAACGACTTCATCAAAAGGAAGTCTTAGCTGTGTGGATTGTTCATTGAGCCTATAGCCAAATGGTACGACAACAGCGACTTGGTACTTACTTGTATCAAGGCCTAAAACCTCTTCTACATTCTCTTTTTCAAAACCTTCTATAGGACAGGAATCTATGCCTACAAAGGCAGCTGCAGTCATCATGTTTCCCAATGCAATGTAGCTTTGTTTGGATGTCCATGCATAAATGTTTTCATTCGTACTTAGTGTTTTTTCCAAGTGTTTGGCATAGATATCCATATAAAAATCAAGTGTTTCTTGAGGCATTTCGCGTCGCATAAACCTCTTTTTTGGTATGCCACTCTCTACTTTGGCATTCTCAATACCGGCAAGTATAATGACCAAATGAGAACAGGAAGTGATCTGCACCTGATTCCAGCAAAAAGGTCTGAGCTTTGCTTTTAATTCTTCATTGGTGATGACAAGAAATTTCCATGCCTCCATTCCAAAGGAAGAGGGCGATTTTCTTCCTGCTTCTAAAATGTAATGCATCTCTTCATCACTTATCTTTTTGTTTTCATCAAATACTTTACAGGCATGTCTGAAATCCATTGCTTTCGTAAAATCGTTTTGCATTGTTTATCCTTTTTTATTTAGGGTTCTAGGTTATCTTATATGGTATCAAGATTTGTCTTGAAAGAACTACATAGTATTCTAATGTAAATTATCCTATGATAAATAAAAAATAAGGAGAAAAGATGCGATATCTATGGATAGTAATGATAATAGGCTCATTTTTACAGGCTGAGAGTTTTACTTTGGCAAGTGAGACGCTCAAAGGACAGATGGCTAAAGCGCAGGAGTTTGATGGTTTTGGATGTAATGGGCAAAATATCTCTCCAGAACTGCATTGGAGTCATGCACCCAAAGGTACCAAAAGTTTTGCTGTCACAGTGTATGACCCTGATGCACCAACCGGTAGCGGATGGTGGCATTGGTTGATCGTGAACATTTCAGCGGATACCCACAAGATAGTTGCCGATGCTTCAGCGAAAAAAACACTGCCAAAAGGTGCATTGGAAACAACGACTGATTATGG
>JBFEKK010000012.1:0-11123 GCA_041552675.1 Sulfurovum sp. | reverse complement strand
CCTCTTTTTAACTATAAAAATAAATCATTTGATCAAAGATCTATCAAACATCTCTTTTATCAACTTGACAATGGAGAGATCAGCCAAGCAAAACAAGCCTCTGCTTATGCAAAACTTGACCTTGCACTTACCAGTTCATTGGTACGTTTAGTAAGATTTATCGTCCAGGGTGATGTAGATTGGAACCTCGTACAAGAAAAGTTAAACAGCCTTGAACAAAGCGATGATATTGTAGCGCGTTGGGAAATGTCTCCTAAGCCATTTCCAGATCAAGATGAACTCATATCTGCTATAGAAAATAACTCTATATATGAATACCTGACCTCACTTATACCTATGGAAAAACGATATAGAAAGCTTATTAAACTGCTTAAAGACTATCGCATGATGGATAAATTCCCAAAGATCAAATATAGTAATGAAATCTTGAAAATAGGTGATAGTTCAAGTCGTGTCAAAGAGATAAAGAAACGACTGCAGATCACTGGAGATTACCCTAAAAAAGCACCTATTGACAGTAAATTTGATGAAACGCTTAAAAGAGCTGTCATGACTTACCAAAAGCGTTATCTAATCAAAGTGACCGGTATGGTAGACAGAACGACGACCTACTATCTCAATCTCCCTGCAAAAAATAATATACAGGCCATTATTACAAATTTGGATAAAACTAAACTCTACCCGAAACAATTCGAAGATGAATATATTGAAGTGAATATCCCTGATTTTAATCTCAGGTACTACAAAGATCATGAAAAGATCGTGAAAAAAGGTATTGTAGTAGGACGTATAGACAGACCAACACCGCTTTTCTCCAATGCTATACGCTATATGGTACTGAATCCAACATGGACCATTACTGATAATCTTATAAAAAGAGATCTGATCCCTGTACTAAGAAAAAATCCAATGTATCTCGAAGAGAATAATATCCATGTATTTAAAGGTAATAAAGAAATAAATATTACCCAGGAAATGCTAGATCCCTATGAAAAAAGTGAAGAGCGGGTGCCTTACCGTTTTGTACAATTTCCGGGTGAAACAAATGCACTTGGGCGTGTAAAATTCATGTTTCCCAATAAATATGCCGTCTACCTACATGATACAGACAATAAATCACTGCTATCACGACGTTACAAGATCTATAGTTCTGGGTGTATGCGTGTAGAAAAACCTTTTGATCTTGTGGATATACTGCTTGAACATACATGGAAAAGTTATTCACAAAGCAAAATAGACGAAATACTTGAAAGCAATGAACCAACAACTATCAGTCTAAAAAAACCAATCCCTATTCATATCGTCTATTTTACGGTGTATGAAGAAGATGGATTGGCCTATTTTAAAAATGATATCTATTTGTATGATAAGATCATTGAAGAGTCCGTGGTAGGAAACAAAAAGTCTACATTTACCATACCTAAAAAACGTATGATATCTGTCAAGAAAAATGCTCAACCGCTTTCTAATTAGATTTTTTTCGTAATTTTACCCTTTGAAGATGTGTCAATGCGATAGCCATCGCATCTGTGATATCCAAAGGTTTAATCTCTTTTTTGATTCCAAGCAGTCTTTTTACCATAAAAGCTACTTGTTCTTTATCTGCTTTTCCATTTCCAGTGACTGCTTTTTTTACCTGTAATGGCGTATATTCATAGAAATAACCTATCTCTTGAAGTATCTTTAATGAGAGTGCTCCTCTAAACTGTGCAAGCTTTAAAACTGACTTGGGATTATAAGCAAAAAAGATATCTTCAATGGCCACTTCATCCACTTTATGTGCCTTTAAAATGATGTCTATACCCTCTACAAGTTCAACGATCTGTTCCTGTAACTCTTTTGCTTTGATTTTGAGTAAACCTGCTTCAACAAGTGAAAACTTTTTTCCATCCCAATATATGATACAGTACCCTAAATTACGGCTTCCTGGGTCTATTCCTAAAATATTCATTCACACCTTTGTTCACATAGTGAATAAAATTATTCAACTCTGTTTAATAACGCTATTTTAGCTTAATTTGGTTAAAATGTTACAAGTTATTCACATTGAGAATTTTAACTTCTTAAAACTGTGAAAAATTATTCACACATTTAAAAATATCAAAGGCATGAACAGATGAATATAGGACAAAAAGTACTTTTTGAACTGAAAAAAGAGATCACTGAAGTAGAATATGAACGATATATTAAAAACCTTACCTATGATACTAAACGTTCTCGAAGTAATATTGTCTATTTTAATGCTCCCAATATGATCATCGCAAAATGGATCAAAAGTAAATATACAGATAAGCTTATGCATCTTTTTGAATTGCAAAACGAAATAAAACCAGAAATAGAAATCACAGTAGGTAAACAAAAAGATCAACGTTCAACACCAGCTACAAAACATACAAGCGAAAAAAGTCATTCTAAAAGTACTTATCTTAACCCTTCTTTGACCTTTGAAAGTTTTATTGTAGGAAATTCCAACCAATTTGCCTATACTACAGCAAAATCCGTAGCAGAAAAGCCTGGAAAACAATACAATCCTCTTTTTCTCTATGGTGGTGTAGGACTTGGTAAAACCCATCTTCTTCAAGCTATAGGTAATTATCATATAGATCTAGGTAAAACGGTTATCTATACCACACTAGAACAATTCATGAACTCTTTTACTTCACACCTACGTTCTCAAACCATGGACCGTTTTAGAGACAAGTTTAGAGAGTGTGATCTTCTTCTTATAGATGATATACAATTTCTAAGTAGAAAAGAACAAACACAAGAAGAGTTTTTTCACACTTTTAACGAGCTATATAATAATAATAAGCAAATTGTGATTACCTCTGACAGACAACCCAATAAAATCGCCGGACTGGTAGATAGACTGAGAAGCCGTTTTGAAATGGGACTTATGGCAGATATACAACCACCAGGATTGGAAACTAAAATTGCCATCATCCAAAAAAAATGTGAACTTGACGGTATTTCACTCGATAATGAAATAGTCAATTACATCGCTACTCATATGGGTGATAATATACGTGAAATAGAAGGAACCATTATCAAACTTAACGCACTCTCTTCTATGCTTAACCAAGAGATAACCCTTGATTTTACTCAAAATGCCATCAAAGATCAACTTAAAGAGAAAAAAGAAAATATTACTATTGATGAAATTGTAAAAATTATTTCTAAAGAGCTTAATATCAAACCTTCTGATATGAAATCTAAAAAGCGTACAAAAAATGTAGTGAACGCAAGAAGAATTGCTATTTATCTAGCTAGAAATCTTACACCAAATTCTATGCCTCAAATAGCTGTATACTTTGGAATGAAAGACCATACAGCTATTTCACATGCTATGAAAAAAATCAATGAAATCATAGAAAGTGATGAAAATTTTAAAGTAATTTTAGAGGAACTCTCCAACAAAGTAAATACCCATACTGAAAATGACACACTATAAACTATATTTAACCATAGAAAACTTGAATAAAAAAAAGATATAATTTTAAAAGTGAATAAATGTGAATGTTGAAAAAAACTTAGACATTGATTTAAACAACGGTCACACCGGCAATAAAGTAGTTTTTCACATATTCATGTCATACTACTACTACGTACTAATTTTATTAAAAATAAGGAGTGTCAATGAAGATAAGAGCACAAAAACAAATTATAGAATCTATACTCATTAATTTACAACCTTTTTTAGAAAAAAAAGATGCAAGTCAAATAACCTCACATATATTGTTTACCACACAAGACAGTAAGTGTATTGTTAAAGCTACAGATTCAGAAATAGGTTTACAGATTGTTACAGATAATATTAGTATAGAAGCAGAAGGATCATTTACTTCACACGGTAAAAAACTTCTAGATATTATACGTATACTTAAAGATGATGAAATTACATTAGAACTTTTAGACAATACACTTATTATCAAACAAAAACATTCTAAATTTAAACTTCCTACATTTGATCCTAACTCTTATCCATCATTTCCTTCAATAAATGACAAACCTCAAATTTCTTTGGATTCTCTAAGTTTAATTCAAAATCTTAAAAAGATCTCTCCTGCAATAGATACCAACAATCCAAAGTTTGAACTCAATGGTGCTTTGATCAATATAAAAAATAATGGCACTGATCTAGTAGGGACTGATACTAGAAGATTAGCCATTGCAACAATGCCAGGTAATAATAGCGAAGAGCTCTCTTTAATTGTGCCTAAAAAAGCTATATTAGAAATTCAAAAACTCTTTTTAGATCAAATCGATATCTTTTTTGATGAAACAAACCTTATTATTTCAAATGAAAATTACTATTTCTATACAAGATTGATTAATGGGAAATTCCCAGATTATCAACGTATCATCCCTGCCACAACGAAACATCAAATCACTCTACCAAAAAAAGAGATGATCGATGCGATAAAAATGATTACAACCATTTCACAAGAAATAAAAATGACACTTTTATCTGATACGATTATTTTTAACTCATTAAGTGCAGATAATGTAGAAGCCAAAACAGAATTAGAACTCAATACTGGTTTAAATGATAAATTTGAACTTTCTTTCAACAGTAAATATATCTTGGATTTTATTTCACAAACCAATAAAAATGAATTTACTATTGAATTCAATGAACCATCACTGCCATTTATTGTCAAAGACGACAATTTTATTACAATCATCATGCCAATTGTGGCATAAAAGGAAAAGCGTTATATGAGTGAAAATAAAACAAAATATATTTTTGTTACAGGTGGTGTACTTTCATCTTTAGGAAAAGGTATTACTGCTGCGAGTATAGGAACATTACTAAAACATACAGGACAACGTGTAGGGGTATTGAAACTTGATCCATATATCAATGTTGACCCTGGTACTATGTCACCTTTGGAACATGGTGAAGTTTTTGTAACCAAAGATGGTGCAGAAACAGATTTAGATCTAGGTCATTATGAAAGATTTTTAGATACATCATTAACACAAAACAATAACTTTACCACAGGGCTTGTCTATAAAACGGTTATTGAAAATGAACGTAAAGGAAAATATCTTGGAAAAACGATCCAAGTAGTTCCTCATATTGTAAACGAGATTAAAGATCGTATTGTTAAAGCAGGTGAAAATAAAGATATTCTCATTGTAGAACTGGGTGGTACTACAGGTGATATTGAAGGTTTGCCATTTTTAGAAACAATTAGACAGATGAAACATGAATTTGGTAAAACACAAGTGATGAACATCCATGTTACTCTTTTACCTTATATCAAAGCTGCCGGAGAACTTAAAACAAAACCGACACAACATTCTGTTCAAGAACTTAGACGTATAGGTATTGCACCTCATATGTTAGTACTTCGTGCTGAAGTACCTGTTTCAACTGAAATTAAACGGAAAATAGCATATTCTTGTGATGTAGATGAAGATTCTGTGATAGTCGCTGCTGATGCTCCAACTATTTATCAAGTACCTTTAAACTTTTTAGATCAAGATATATTAACACCTATTTGTAAACAGTTGGACCTTGAAGATTGTCAACCTAACATGGATAAATGGAGAGATCTGGTACATAAGATCATCATGCCTAGTGACAGTATGAAAATAGCATTTGTAGGTAAATATTTGGATCTTAAAGAGTCTTATAAATCTTTAACAGAAGCGCTTATTCATGCGGGTGCACATCTTGATACAAAAGTAGAGATCAAATGGGTGGACAGTGAAAAAGTTGAAGATGATGGTGCCCAAAAATATTTGAATGACTGTGATGGTATTTTGGTTGCAGGCGGTTTTGGCGGACGTGGTGTTGAAGGTAAAATTCAGGCCATACAGTACGCAAGAGAAAATAAAATACCATTTTTAGGTATTTGTCTTGGTATGCAACTGGCAATGGTAGAATTTGCTAGAAATGTACTCGGTATAAAAGACGCAAATTCAGTAGAGTTTGATGAAAATACCCCAAATCCTATTATTTATCTTATCGATGAATTCATAGATGCGAGTGGTTCAAAACAAGTAAGAACAACAACATCTCCAATGGGTGGGACCATGCGTCTTGGTGAATATGAATGTGAAACGAAAGAAGGTTCAAATCTTAGAGCTGCCTATGATTCACGTGTTATTTTTGAAAGACATAGACACCGCTATGAAGCAAATCCTAAGTATAGAGAAGCATTAGAAGCAAAGGGTATGGATATTACAGGTGAATCTGATGGACTGATTGAGGCAGTAGAAGTGAAAGATCATCCTTGGTTCTTAGGTGTACAATTCCACCCGGAATTTACTTCTAGACTTCAAAATGCCAACCCATCTATTTTGGCTTTTGTGAATGCAGCACTTCAACATAAAAAATAGATGGTTCAACCATTAACGCTTACAGGGTTAGAAACACTTTTAAATAAGCGCTTTGGAGAGGGTTTCCTCTCTTTGCGAGATCTCCCTCAACCTTCATTATTTAAAGATATGGATAAAGCGACAGAACGTATTGTTTCTGCCATTCAAAACAGAGAAAAAATAACCATTATCGGTGACTATGATGTAGATGGCGTCATCTCTACGACATTGATGAAACTTTTTTTCGATGAAATTGATTATCGTATAGAGTGGATCATTCCAAACCGTTTTAGAGATGGGTATGGACTCTCTGCAAATATCATACCTCGTATACTTGGTACAGATCTAGCTATAACAGTGGATAATGGTATTTCTGCTGTTTATGCAGCCCAACTTTGTAAAGAAGAAGGTATAGATCTTATTATTACAGATCATCATCTATTAGCGCCGGAAGTGCCAGAAGCGTATGCGATCATAGACCAAAAACAAGAATCATGCACCTTTCCTTACAAGGATGTGTGTGGTGCTCAAATTGCCTGGTATCTTATTGCTTCACTCAAAAATGCACTCAATATAAAAATCGACATGATGGGATATATTGAATTGGTCTCCATCGCTATTATTGCAGATATGATGCCTCTGCAGCATATTAACAGAGCGATGGTCCTCGCAGGGATACAAGCACTCAATAAGAGTCAACGGCCTGCAATTAGAGCTTTTCTTGAACACAGTCAAAAAGAGTCAATTACATCGGAAGATATTGGATTTTTTCTTGCACCTATACTGAACAGTGCAGGGCGGATGGATGATGCTTCTTTCGCCGTAGATTTTTTAACTTCAACCAATATCTATGATGCTAGAGTAAGACTCGAACGTCTCATAGAATTTAATACCCTTAGAAAAGCTACTGAACATGATATTACACAAAAAGCTATGACACAGGTGGATCATGATGATGAAGTGATCATTGTAGTCGGTGAAGCATGGCATGAGGGTGTGGTAGGCATCGTAGCAGCCAGAGTTGCACGAGCATGTGAAAAACCTTGTATCATACTTACCCAAAGTGAAGAAGGATTACTTAAAGGAAGTGGTAGAAGTTTTGGAGAGTGTGATCTCTTTGCTATCGTAGATAGCACTAGAATGCATCTGGAGAAGTTTGGAGGACATCAGGCAGCCATTGGTCTTTCTTTAAAAGAAGAGAGTTTAAAATCCTTTAAAATAGAAGTAGAGAAAAATTTTAAAGAAGGTGCCTATGTGAAAGAAGTATTTGACCCCGAAATTGTGGGAGATTTACATTTTTCTATGATCTCTTTTGATTTGACAAATATGGTGAAAAAGTTTGAACCTTATGGACAGGGGAATACTACACCTAAGTTTATTTCTACGAATGTAGAGATACTTCAAGCAGATACAATGGGTAAAGAGGGTGAACATTTGCGCTTTTCTTTTGCTCAGGATGGTATAGTTATGCAAGGAGTGAAGTTTAAAAGCAGAGAGGTTTTTGAAACAGGTTCTATAGTGAGCATTACATATACTGTCAATGAAAATTATTTTAGAGGTAAAACAACATTGCAGTTGATGGTAGATAAGGTGATTTTAGATCCAAGTTAATACTTGGATCTGAGGAGAAAGCGGAGTAATTTAGATAGGTAAAACTCTAATATTTTCATCTAGCTTTTCTTTAAGTATATTTTCTATAGCGAAAAGTGTACCAGTACTTGAACTTGCACAGCCAGAACATGCACCTAAATAACGGATGTAAATGTCAAAGTTTGCACCGTTCTCTTTGATATCAAGTATTTCCATATCACCACCATCCATAACAAGCATCTGTCTGATATTTTCATCAACGACTTTATCTACCGCTTTGATACGTTGAACAATTGTCATTTTAGCAAAATCAACACCAGCACCACTTTCATTACCAAGTGTTGCGCCAGCAGCCATTTTTTCTTTTTCATACTCTTCTAACAAGTCTACAAGATAGACATCTTTTTCCTCGTGTCCACCAGGCTTGATACATGATTTACAAAATGCACCCGCTTTTGTGTAATCTGTGATTTGTTCAATCGTTGTAAGGTCATTTAGACGAATCACCTCTTGCAAAGTAGAGAGTGTTACACGTGCACATTCACATACTATCACTTCTTCTTCGAAGCTATCTATGTCTACACCCTTGTACTGTGCAGCAGCTTTTTTGATAACATCATAAGCCATAACTGAACAGTGCATTTTTTGTGGCGGTACTGCAGGCGTATCTGCATCATCACGCATCGCCTTTTCAACATCGATATTGGTGATCTTAACCGCTTCATCAACAGTTTTACCTTTACAAAGTTCAGCCATCGTGTCAGAAGAGGCAATAGCAGTACCACAACCAAAACTTTTGAACTTAGATGAAAGAATCTTATCTGTTTGAGGATCAACTGCCCAGTAAAGTCTTACGGCATCTCCACAACTCTCTGCACCAAAGTCAGCAACGATGAGTCTAGCTCCCATCTCTTTCGCTTGTTCTTCTGTGATCTCACCCATATTTTGTGGGTTGTTCATTAAATCTGTTACTTTATTACTGTACTCATCCCAGATGGTACCGCCTACTAAACTATCTATACCCATTTTATATCCTTTATTATTTTTATCTATTAATGGTGATGAGAGTCTAATCCACTCTCATGACCTTCTGGTGCATATGCGTATGAACTTGAGATACCTCTAAGTCTTATTACGGCTGCTTTAACTACTTTGAGTGTGTAGTCTAACTCATCTTGTGTCGTGTAACGGCTCAGTGAAAAACGGATAGCTGTATGTGCCAAGTCTTCTGCTGCACCGATAGCTTCCATTACTGAGTTTGCTTCCAGGTCTTCACTTGCACAAGCGGAACCTGTACTTGCACCGATACCAGCTCGGCTAAGATCCCATAACATCGATTCACCTTCAATACCTCTAAATGAGATGAGGATGGTATTTGGTGTTCTTTTTTCTCTTGGTGTTACAACAAATGTATCTTCGATTTTGAGAAGTTCATCTTCAAAGGCATCTCTCATCTTTCTGATCTCTGACATTTCATAGTCAAGTGCATCGATAGCCTGTTCCATTGCTTTACCCATACCTACAATACCAGGTACATTGAGTGTACCTGAACGGTATCCACCCATTTGTGAACCACCATGAAGAAGAGGCATAAGCTCTTTGCCTCTTTTCATATAGAGGGCACCTACACCTTTAGGTCCATGGAACTTATGTGCTGAGAATGTAAGGTAGTCAACATTAAATGATTGTACATCTACAGGTGTTTTACCTATAGCTTGTACTGCATCTGTGTGAAAAAGTACGTTGTGCTTTTCACAAATATTACCTATCTCTTCTACCGGAAAGATAGCACCAGTTTCGTTATTCGCCCACATCACAGATACAAGAGCAGTTTTGTCAGTAATACTGTCTTCTACACTTTGTGCATCTATCAGTCCTTCATGGTTAATAGGAAGATAAGTGACTTTACATCCCATACTCTCTAAAAATTTTGCAGTTGCAATGATAGAAGGATGTTCCACTTCAGAGATGATAATGTGATTTTTTTTACCTGTTAAAATGTATTCAAAATAGATACTTTTCAGTACCCAGTTATTACTCTCTGTTGCACAAGAAGTAATGATAACAGAATCCTCTCTAGGAGAATTAATACCCGCATAGATCCTTTCCATACCGGCTTTTATACCAGGGTGTGTATCACTTGCGAATATGTGTAATGAGTTTGGATTGCCATACTTTTGTACAAAATAAGGTTCCATCTCAGCGAAGACCTGAGGGTCAACGATAGTTGTTGCATTATTGTCTAAATAGACCTTCATTAGTTTTCTCCTTTGAATAGAGTAAAATCCATTCAATTAATTTAAATTTTTTATTTATAACGATACTCATTTTAATTAAGACTATTTTAGTCCTAATTAGTTTTAAGCATAATACGCTGTTATTCTTAAATTAAGATAAATTCTAAGTTAAAGAGGACAAATTTACTCCTATTTATATTATTTTACTTCATTTATATTAAAAAGAGAGTTTAAATACGGGTATGTTATAGAATTTATATGCAAGTAACAAGAGCCAAATACGGACATTGTCCGCTTTGGTTTAAAAATTTGAAGGGGTAGGTGTATTAATAAGGTTATAAAATTCATTTCTGGTGCGTTCATCACTTTTAAAGAGACCACGCAGTGCAGAACTGACTGTCGTTGAATTGATCTTTTGCACCCCTCTCATTTCCATACACATATGACGTGCATGAACTACTACTGCTACACCCTTAGGTTTGATCGTTTCCAAAATGGCATCTGCTATCTGTTCTGTCATCTGTTCTTGTATCTGTAAACGTCTAGCATAGACATTGACGATGCGAGGGATCTTGGAGAGACCTACCACTTTACCATCGGGTATATATGCTACATGTGCACGTCCTATAATAGGAAGCATGTGATGTTCACACATAGAGTAAAACTCAATATCACGTACCAGTACCATTTCATCATTACTTGTGCTGAAAAGAGCCTGGTTGAGTATCTTTTTTGGATCCTGATCGTAACCCTCTGTAAGAAACTTTAAGGCTTTGGCTACACGGTTAGGTGTTTGAAGTAATCCTTCACGTTTAGGATCTTCTCCCAAAAGTTCAAGGACTTTGGTCACAGCTTGTTCAAATTCTTCTTCTTTATTCATAATGCTAACCTAAATAGATATTTTTCACATTGTAGCTAAACCCAAATAAATTCATACCCGTTATGGATTATTTGGGTGAATAATTT